>JANXQZ010000343.1 GCA_025353235.1 Bryobacterales bacterium | reverse complement strand
GGATCCGTTCACCCAAACAACTACACCTTTCGGAGGAACGCCATTGCTGTTTGCAGCTTGCCGCTTGGTGGGGCACTTATTCATGACGGATCCTAACGCGCACCGAATACTACATAGTGAGGAAAAATGCCCGAAGCAGTAATCATCGATTGTCTCCGCACCCCGGTAGGGAAAGCCCCCCGAGGCACGCTCAAGAACACGCGCCCTGACGATCTGGCCGCTCTCGTCTTTCAAGCGCTCATGCGAAAGTACCCGCAGGTGCCGCTGGACGAGATCGACGATGTCATCCTAGGCTGCGCTAGTCCGGAAGCCGAGTCGGGCATGAACATGGCGCGCGTGGCTGCCCTGCGCGCGGGATTCCCTGACTCAGTCCCCGGCGTCACCATCAATCGCTTCTGCTCCTCCGGCCTGCAATCGATCGCCATGGCAGCCGACCGCATTCGCTCCGGCGGAGCGCACATCATCATCGCGGGCGGTGCCGAATCCATGAGCTTGCTGCCTATGTCGGGCCACAAGTTTGCGCCCAATCCCTACATGGTGGACCACTTGCCGCAGATCTACATGGGCATGGGCCTGACCGCCGAACAAGTGGTTCGCAAGTACGACGTGAGCCGCGAAGATGCCGACCAGTTCGCCTACCAGAGCCATCAAAAAGCGCTCAGCGCGCAAGCAGGGGGCCGCTTCGATGATGAACTGGTGCCCGTTGAAGTGGAAACGACATCGCTTCTCAACGGCAAGGCCGAGACGCGCAAATTCACTTTCTCGAAAGACGAAGGCCCGCGCGCTGACACGTCGTTTGAAGCGCTCTCCAAGCTGCGCCCCGTGTTCCAGGCTAATGGCAGCGTCACCGCAGGCAACTCGTCGCAGACCAGCGACGGCGCGGCAGCCGCCATCGTGATGTCCGACAAGAAGGCGCGCGAACTTGGCCTTAAACCGAAAGCGCGCTTCGTCAGCTTCGGCGTGGGCGGCGTGCCTCCGGAGATCATGGGCATGGGGCCGGTAGTCGCCATTCCCAAGGCGCTGGCCTTGGCGGGTCTCAAGATTGAAGACATCGGCGTCGTGGAATTGAATGAAGCGTTCGCCTGCCAGTCTCTCGCTGTCATTCGCAGAGCTGGCCTGAACCCTGACACAGTGAACCCTAACGGGGGCGCGATCGCGCTGGGCCACCCCCTGGGCTGCACGGGTGCCAAATTAACCGCCAGCATTTTGCGCGAATTGGATCGCCGCCAAGCCCGCTACGGCATGGTCACCATGTGTGTTGGCGGAGGCCAAGGTGCTGCTGGCATCTACGAGCGTCTAAACTAAATCATGGCCACTTCCACCGTTGCCCCCGTCAGACACAAAGGCGGATCGTTCCTGCTCGAGAGCACCGCCCCCGAGGAAGTCTTCACGCCGGAAGATTTCACCGATGAACACCGCGCCATCGCCCGCACTACGGACGATTTCTGGGCCAAGGAAGTAGTTCCGAATCTCGAAGCCATTCAGCACCAGGAGCCTGGCCTAGCTCTCTCCATCCTGCGCAAATCCGGGCAGCTCGGACTCACTGGCGTTCTCTTGCCAGAGAAATTCGGCGGCATGGAAATGGATCTTACGTCGGCGATGATCGTCGCCGAAGGAGTCGCTCGCGACGGCTCATACTCCGCGTGGCATGGTGCCCATACCGGGATCGGGACCTTGCCCATCCTGCTCTTTGGGACAGAAGAGCAGAAGCGCCGCTATCTCCCGAAGCTCGCCACCGCTGAGATGGTCGCTGCCTATTGCCTAAGCGAGCCGCAAGCCGGCTCCGATTCCTTAGCAGCCCGCACGCGCGCCGATCTCACTCCCGATGGCAAGCACTACATCCTCAATGGCCAGAAGATGTGGATCACCAATGGAGGCGGCGCTGATTTGTATACGGTGTTCGCCAAAATCGACGGCGAGAAGTTCACCGCCTTCCTGGTGGAGCGCAGCTATCCGGGCGTGAACCCGGGTGCCGAAGAAAAGAAAATGGGGATCAAGGGCAGCTCCACCACTGCCATCTATCTCGACAATGTTAAAGTTCCCGTCGAGAACGTGTTGGGCGAAATTGGACGCGGCCATATTATCGCGTTTAATATTCTGAACCTCGGCCGGCTCAAGCTCGGACCGTTCGCGATCGGCGGCGCCAAAGAAGTACTGCGCGTGTCGCTGAAATATGCCAAGGAGCGTAAGGCATTCGGCAAGTCCATCTCGGAATTCGGGATGATTCAGCACAAATTGGCTGAGATGGCGATCCGCATTTATGCCGCGGAATCGATGAGTTATCGCGTGGTGGGGCTGATTGACGGCGAGATGCCCAATTTCTCTTGGGACGATCCGAACGCAGGTCAGCGCGAGATGAAAGCCGT
>JANXQZ010000328.1 GCA_025353235.1 Bryobacterales bacterium | reverse complement strand
ATCCAGCCCAGCGACAAGCCTTTCGGCACTACCACCGGCGACGGCGTCACTCCTTGTTCGCCCGATGATGGCGATTGCAACTACTCGCCTGCGGATCTCGCGCGTCTGCCGTATCCTGCCCTCAGCGACTTCCTGACCAGCTTCGGCAACTTCGGGCATGGGCGCAGCAACGCTTTTCAGGCCGAGTTCAACCGACGCTTCTCGGGCGGGTTCACGTTCAATGCAAGCTACACACTGCTAGATCAGAAATCGACGGCTGCGGACACGGGCAACTCGAGCCTCGGCGGAACCGCTTATAACCAGTTCAATCCATCGGCGGACTACGGCATGGATGCGTTCACATCGCGGCATCGCTTTATCACGTATGGCATTGTCGACTCGCCATACGGCCGAGGCAGGAAATACGGGTCGGGAATACCCCGCTGGCTGGACGCGGTTGCGGGAGGGTGGCAGGTTTCCTGGCAGGGGTTCGTTAAATCCGGAACCGGGTTTACCCCGTTGTGGACCTGCGATAACTGCGGACCCATTTCTCCGGGCAACATTGCATCGGGGTCGCTCGATGCTACGGGCGGTTTTTATAACACCAGCTTCCGGCCGGTGGTTAGCGGCAATCCGAATGTGAAGAGCGGCGATCGGTTATGGAATCCGGCGGCATTTACGACTCCTCCGCTAGGTGGGGATTTGTTCACGAACCCGGCGGTGGCCACCAGGAATCTGCTAACCGGCCCCGGCAGCCTCGGGCTGAATACTGGCGTCCGCAAGGTATTCCGCGTTGGGGAGAAAGTTCGCGCCGAACTGGGAGCGGATGTGAACAACATTTTGAACCATCCGTTGAAGTCGCCCGACAATTACGACATTGGCAACCTTGGGTCTTTCTCGCTCAAGGTGAATCCAACTACGCTGAAGCCTGAGATCCAGGACGTGACTCCGAATCCGGATTTCGGGCGGCTCATCGCGAGCTATCCCCAGGAAGGGGTGGACAGCCGACGCACTGTGCGGCTGCGGGTTAGGATTACGTTTTGACAAAAACAATTCTGCTTTAAATTGCTTCCAGCTCTTCTTCGAGCAGTTGCTTTTGATAAAGGTCGGCATAGTAGCCGCCCGTGCGTATCAATTCCGCGTGGCTGCCTTGCTCCACGATCTCGCCGTGCTCGAGCACGAAAATCCGATCCGCATTTTGCACGGTCGAGACGCGATGCGAAATCAGTATCGTGGTACGCCCATGCATGATCGCCGACAGCGCACTCAGAATCCGCTCCTCGGTCAACGTGTCCACGCTCGACAGCGCATCGTCCAGAATAAGCACCCGCGGATTCCGCAAAATCGCTCGGGCAATCGCCACGCGCTGCTTCTGCCCTCCCGAGAGTGTCAACCCGCGTTCGCCAATCACGGTCTCGTAGCCCTCGGGAAAACCCGCGATGTCCGAACTGAGGCCAGCGAGTTCGGCAGCTCGCCCCACCTCATCTGCGCTCGCGCCCTGGACGCCCCAAGCGATGTTTTCGCCCAGCGTCGCGCTGAATAAAAAGGTCTCCTGCGGGACGAACCCAATCTGACTGCGGACTTCGCTGGGATCGAAGTCGCGCAGATCCACGCCATCAAGCGTGACGAAGCCATGCGTGGGATCCAAGAGCCGGGGAATCAGACTGACCAGCGTGCTCTTCCCGCTTCCGGTATGGCCGACAATCGCCACCGTGGATCCGGCAGGGACTTTCAAATTCACTCCATCTAGAGCCTTACCGGCTGGATAGTGAACCTCTACGTCCCGAAACTCGATGGCGGCTCCATCCGAACGCGCCTCCAAAATCGTCGGCGGATGACGCCTGGCCACGATGTCCGGCTTCTCGGCCAGCAGTTCCATGATCCGATCCCAGGAAGCGCGCCCGCGTTGCATGAGATTCACCACCCAGCCCATCGCGATCATCGGCCAGACCAGCATTCCCATGTACGTGTTGAACATGACGAAACTGCCCAGGCTGATGTGATGCGAAAGCAGACGGTAGCCTCCCACCCACAGGACGATTAGAAACGTGAGGCCGATCAGCGCCTGCAGGAGGGGCATGAACAAGCCGGACAGACGAGCGAGGCGAATGTTTTGCGCGATGTAGTCCTGATTTACGACCTCGAAGCGCCGGATCTCCGAAGTCTCCTGCGCGTAGGCGCGAATGACGCGCACCCCCGACAGGTTCTCTTGAACCTGGCTGCTGATCTCGGAGAACATTTTCTGGATGGCCTCAAAGCGGTCGTGAATGCGGCGGCCGAACCAGATCACCACGAAGCTCACGAGCGGCGCTGGAAGGAGGGCCAGCAGGGCTAATTTCCAGTCGACTGAAAGCATCACGCCGATGGTGAGCATGGCGGTCAAGGTAGTCTCGGTCCAATACATGATGCCTGGGCCGAGCATCATGCGAACGGCGTTTAGGTCATTGGTGGAGCGCGCCATGATGTCGCCAGTGCGGTAGCGGGAGTAAAAATTCGAGGAAAGGCCGATCAGGTGGGAGAACAGGTCGTTGCGGAGATCGTACTCGATGTCGCGGGAGATGCCGATCAGGATGACGCGCATCCAGTACTGGAAGATGCCCTTGCCGATGGAGAGGGCGATCAGCAGGGCTGCCAGCCGGAAGATGGTTTCGAGCCGGAATCCGGCGGTAAGGGAGTCGACGCCGTCGCGGATCACGAGCGGCAAGGCGGCATGCAAGATGTCCTTTACCGCCAAGGCTCCCATGCCAAGCGCCAGACCTCGGCGATGACGCCATAAGTAAGGCCGGGCGCTGCGGGCGAGCTTACGCATGGTTCTAAGACTGTCGGCTCGCCAGCCTACTGGTCGTCGCCCGAGGGCTTCTGGCTAGAACTGCGGGGACTTCCTTTCGGGGCGGAGCCGGTCTGATCGAGATGGCGGCCAGCTTTCAAGCGCTGGAACATTCGCTCGATTTCGGCCTCGTCTTCTGGGAGCAGTAAACGGCAACGCGGCGGAGGGGGCTGCTTGCCTTGGGCACCGGGAGTGGCAGATTCGCCCCAGAATTTTTTGTACGCAACGCCGTCGATCACGGCTTCACGCGAGTAGCGGCGCAAGTGGCGCAGCAAATTACTGGATGAATCCGCGTCGCCTGCGTAGAAAACGGAGACCAATTTCTGGTCGGCGAGAGTCATGCGGACGAGCAAGGGAACTAGGGAGATGCGATCCAGCCGACGGATTTGGGCCCAGCCGATGGAGCGCTTGCCGATCTTGAGGTGCGATTCATGGATCTGAACTTCCGGGGCCAAAAACATCAGAATGAATAGGATAGCGCTTGCCGCAGCCAGACCGGACGCGATCCAGGCATAGGGCCAGCTCAAGGCCACCCATCCGGAGAAAGCCGCAATCGCCAAGGCGGCCAATCCAGCCCAAAGGACCGGGCGGGAAGGGCGGTAGCGTGTAATGGGCGCAGGCACAATTTAAGACTACCCCCGCGCGGGTCAGCCGTCAAATTGGGGCGCGGGAATTTGAGTTGATAGTTGGTTTGGCTTTCCAGCGAGTTCGCGCTGCCGAAGACAGCCAATACGCGTTAATCCAGGTATGGAGTTGCTAAGCTAGGAACAGTTCCATGAGATTCGGTGTCGTAGTGTTTCCTGGCAGCAATTGCGACCACGATGCGTGGTATGCGATCACTCACAATGCAGGCCAACAAGCTGAGTTCATCTGGCACGATTCTCTTGACCTTCCCTCTCATCTTGACGCCGTAATTCTGCCTGGCGGGTTCTCTTATGGCGACTACTTGCGCTGCGGGGCGATCGCAAGATTCTCTCCCGTCATGAGCGCCGTTAAGCGCTTCGCGGCGGAAGGTGGACTGGTCTTAGGCATCTGCAATGGCTTTCAAGTGTTGGTGGAGGCGGGTCTGCTGCCTGGGGCGCTGGTGCGGAACAAGGGCTTGAAGTTTGCCTGTCGGTCCACGCCGCTGCGGATTGAAACTACTCGCTCCCCATTCACTTCCGAAGGCAGCAAAGGCCAGGTAATTCATCTGCCCGTAGCGCATGGCGAAGGCTGTTATGTCGCCGATGAGCGAACTCTCGATCGGTTGGAAGCGGAGGATCGGATTCTATTCCGCTACCTGGACAACCCTAACGGTTCCATGCGAGATATCGCCGGCATTTTGAACGAGGGACGCAACGTGATGGGAATGATGCCGCATCCCGAACGGGCCACCGAGCCTCTCATGGGTTGTACGGACGGCCTCGTGGTCCTGCAATCGGTTGCACAGTTCGCCGGCTGCGTCGCTTCATGAGTGCTTTTTCCGACGAGATCATCGCCGTTCACCAACTGACCGGGGGTGAGTATCAGAAGATCGTGTCCTTGCTCGGCCGCGAACCCACCTACACTGAACTTGGCATCTTCAGCGTGATGTGGAGCGAGCATTGCTCCTACAAGAGTTCCCGCCTGCATTTGAAGAAGCTGCCCACGCGCGGGAAATTGGTGCTGCAAGGCCCAGGCGAAAACGCAGGGATTATCGACATCGGGGACGACTATGCCATCGCCTTCAAAATCGAATCGCACAACCACCCGAGTTTCATCGAACCGTTCCAGGGCGCCGCAACGGGCGTGGGCGGCATCCTGCGGGATATTTTCACCATGGGCGCGCGCCCCATTGCAGTAATGGATGCGCTGCGATTCGGCCCGCTCGATGTGCCGCGTAATCGCCGCATTCTGGAAGGCGTAGTATCGGGCATCTCTCACTATGGAAACTGCTTCGGGGTTCCCACTGTGGGCGGAGAGTGCGTGTTCGAGCCGTGCTACAACGGCAACCCGCTAGTGAACGTATTCGCGCTCGGGATCTTCAAGAAGGATGAAATTTTCTACGGCAAGGCGGAGGGCATCGGGAATCCCGTGATCTACGTAGGCGCGAAAACCGGTCGCGACGGCATCCACGGCGCCACCATGGCTTCGGGGGAGTTCACCGAGGAATCGAAGCAGAAGCGCCCGAATGTGCAGGTAGGCGATCCTTTCATGGAGAAGCTGTTGCTGGAGGCGTGCCTGGAAGCGATGAAGACGGGCGCCATTGTCGGAATTCAGGACATGGGCGCGGCAGGACTCACTTGCTCCACTTGTGAGATGGGCAGCCGCGCTGGCACGGGCGTCGAGATCGATCTCAAGCTGGTCCCGCAGCGGGAGGTCGGCATGACCCCGTACGAGATCATGCTTTCGGAATCGCAAGAGCGCATGCTGCTGGTGGCTGAGAAAGGGCGGGAAGACGAGGTTTTTCAGGTCTTCCGCAAGTGGGGCCTGGATGCTGTGACGGTGGGGGTCGTGACGGGCGACGGCATTCTGCGAGTGAAAAATCATGGCAAAGTGGTGGCCGAAATACCCAACCGCGATTTAGCCGACGAAGCGCCTTTGTATGACCGGCCGCACACGAAGCCATACAGGCCCGCACCCTACGAAGCGCCCCCGCTGCCAGACCGAACCGGCCATCTAAAGACCGACCTGATCGCGCTGCTTAGCTCGGCTGACATTTGTTCCAAGCGCTGGATTTGGGAACAGTACGACTACACGGTCCGCACCAACACGGTAGCAGGCCCTGGCACTGACGCAGCGATCATTCGCATCAAAGAGACCGGCACTTCCATCGCAATGTCGCTCGACGGCAATGCGCGGTTCTGCCTGCTGAACCCGCGCGAAGGCAGCAAGCTGATCGTGGCTGAGTGCTGCCGCAATCTGTCTACCGTGGGCGCGTTGCCTGTGGCTGCCACGAACAATCTGAACTTCGGCAATCCCGAGCGCCCCGAGATTATGGCGCAACTGGTGGAATCCATCGAAGGCATCGCCGAGGCGTGCGCCTTCTTCGAAACACCGATCACCGGCGGGAATGTCAGCCTTTACAACGAGACTCTCGGAGAGGGCATTTTCCCTTCGCCCGTAATGGGGATCGTGGGGCTGCTAAAGACCGCTCAGCCGCTGCCGATGCACTTCCAGAACTCGGGGCGAACCATCATCCTGCTGGGCGGACTTGGGCGTTGCGATGCGATCAGGTTTGGGGGCACGCAGTATGCCAAGGTGATCATGAAGGGGCTGTGGGGATTGCCGCCTGCCCTCGACATGGATTACGAGAAGAGGGTGCATGCGGCCATTCGACAGATAGTAGCGGAAGGAACGGCGGAGTCGGCGCACGACGTGAGCGATGGCGGGCTGGCTGTCGCGCTTGCTGAATGCTGCTTCGGACCGCTAAACACCGGGGCGAGCATCGATCTCGATTCCGAGCTTAGGCCGGAATTCCTGCTTTTCCATGAAGGCCCTTCGAGAATACTGGTATCCACGGCTGACCCCGAGCGCATCTTCCACATCGCAGCAGAAAAGGGCGTCCAAGCCGTTAGCATCGGCGTTACTTTGAAAGGGCGGTTACGAATCACGAACCGGTCAATGACTTGGGTAGATTCCGAGTTGACGGCGCTCCGAGAATGTTGGCAAGCGTCTCTGGAACACCTGCTCCACCAATCTTGAGGTGCTTCCTCACATGCCGTTTCCAGCTCGTCCGGTAGAATGCTTGTTCCCTCAAGGTCACGGCTCGTATGTGCGTTAGATGCCATGTGCTACAAGCCAGCACGCTGAGCGGTACAGCCCGGTGTCATCGAAGTAGACTGGCTCGTCCAGCCGGAGTGTTACACTGACGCGATGGCAAAGGTTCCTATCGCTGGCGAGCTTGCACAGGAATTCGAACTGCCAGACTCGACAGAAGTGCCACGGAGGCTGTCAGAGTTGATCTCGCACGGGCGCTTGGTGCTACTCTTCTATCGCGGCAATTGGTGACCTTTCTGCCTCCGCCAGTTGGCGGACTACGGAGACCACTACCCGGAAATCCGGTCGGCGGGCGCGAGCGTAGCAGGTGTCTCGGTGGATACACCCGACCAATCGGAGGCCCTCCGGGTTCACCTCTCTTTGCCTTTTCCGATTTTGTGCGACACGGAACGTCGCGTCGTTAGGGATTGGGGCGTATACAATGCAGGAGAGAAAGGCGGCATCGCCAAGCCATCCGTCTTCATCATTGACCCCAGCCATGTGGTACGTTACGCGGCGGTGGACGCGGTGGTAAGGCGTGTGCCTGCGGCCGAGATTGTTTCCTTGTTACAAGACCCCTCTGAGGGGCACCCGGTTCGACGCAGGGTTCACATCCCGCTGTTTTCCGAGTGGAAAAGCGCGATTCAGAATAGCTTTAAGCGGTAGTCGGCTCAAAGTCTCGGGTCCGCTAAATAGGCGTCGGCGATCTTGATACTCGGCGGTATAATCAAAGAGCGGTTACGAATATCGAACCGGTCAGTGACTTGGGTAGATTCCGAGTTGAAGGCGCTCCGAGAATTTTGGGAAACCTCTCTAGAACACCTGCTTCACCTATTTTGACCGGCATGAAAGGATCCGTCGACGGATTCCGCGACGAGTGCGGCGTTTTCGCCATCTACGGTCATTCCGAAGCTTCCAATCTTGCCTATCTGGGGCTGTACGCGTTGCAGCATCGCGGACAAGAGAGTGCGGGCATCGCCACCAGCGATGGGCGCGACATTCACTGCTTCAAGAGCATGGGTCATGTAGCTGACATTTTCACGCCCAGCGTGATCAGCGAACTGCCCGGCGACACTGCGATCGGGCACACGCGCTACTCAACGGCGGGTGACACGGTGCTGCTGAATGCTCAGCCGTTTTCCGTGGCTTGCAACAAGGGTCGCATCGCGGTGGCGCACAACGGCAACATTACCAATGCGCTTGAATTGCGGCAGGACCTGGAACGCGAGGGTTCGATTTTTCAAGCCTCCAGCGATACCGAAGTGGTGCTGCACTTGGTGGCTCGGTCGCGAGAACGTACGTTGTCGGGGGCCCTCCGCGATGCGCTGCTGCAACTCGAGGGAGCTTTTTCGCTGGTGTTTCTCGCTCAGAATCGCATTATCGTCGCGCGCGATCCATACGGGTTTCGACCGCTGGCAATGGGTCGGCTGGTTCAGCCGGATGGCCGAGTCGCGCACGTGTTTGCATCTGAGACCTGCGCCTTCGATCTAATCGACGCCGAGTATGTGGGCGATGTGGAACCGGGCGAGATGGTGTGCGTTGGACCCGAAGGCATGACGCGCGAACGCTACACTCCGGCGCGCAAGCGATCCCAGTGCGTGTTTGAGCACGTGTATTTCTCCCGTCCCGACTCGATCGTGTTTGGACGCTCGGTGCAGGAATCGCGGGAGAATCTGGGACGGCTGTTGGCTCGCGAGTCGCCTGTGGATGCGGATGTCGTGGTGCCGGTTCCGGATTCGGGCGTGGCCGCCGCTCTGGGTTATGCGGACGAGTCCGGCATTCCCTTTCGCCAAGCTCTCATTCGGAACCACTACGTGGGCCGGACCTTTATCGAGCCGTCGCAAGCGATCCGGGACTTCGGAGTAAAGCTTAAATTGAATCCGATTCGTCATCTGATCGAAGGAAAGCGAGTGATTCTTGTGGACGACTCAATTGTCCGGGGAACCACCAGCAAGAAGATCGTCCGAATGGTTCGCAACGCAGGCGCTCGAGAAGTGCATATGCGGGTCTCCTGCCCTCCAACCATTTCTCCGTGCTTCTACGGCGTGGATACTCCCTCCAAGGGGGAGTTGATCGCAGCGAACAATTCTATCGAAGAGATTCGGGCGTTTGTAGAAGCGGATACCCTGGCTTATCTGTCGCTGCCTGCTTTGCACCGTGCGGTGCGGGACGATAAGGGCGAGTATTGCTATTCCTGCTATACGGGGGATTATCCGACGAAGTTAGTGCAGATCGAGGAAATGGTAGGGGTCGGCACGCGGCGATAACCGGGATGCAGCGACTTCCGCCGCACCCCGAGCATTTTCTTAGGTGGTGGATCGCTTGGCGGTAAATTCCTGAGTGCGGCCTTCCCCGCCCTCGCGCTCCTGCTTAAACTTGATCTCGTCGCCGGAGACCTTGCCAGTGTAGTTCATCTTCACGCTGTTCCCCTGGAACTCGCGAGTAACGGTGAACGTGATGGTGTCGCCATCCACCTTTCCGTTCGTAATCTCAGTATCGCCCTGGGGTCCACCGATGGTTCCCGTCAAGGCGGCCCCGTCGGCTTTCAGATTCATGGTGACTTGGCGGGTCTGGCCACCCCGGCCCGGTACTTCCGCACTCCATTTGCCGGTGGCGTCGGCTGCAAATGCCGCCACGGCTAACAAGCTTGACAACAAAACTAAACGAAATTTCATATTTCCTCTTTAAAATCAGGGTTCTGACGCATTAGTTGATGGTTGTTTCTTGGATGAAGTTACCCCAAGCGGTGTAAAGAAAAGTAATGGACCTTTCACAAAACCGTATGTGAAACGAGAAAACCGAGGCGGCGCTTACGAGAACGGTTGGTAAACCGCAGGGCGAGGGTGAAACTACTCTCGCGTCGAAAGAACTTGCCCTACCATCAAATCAGTATTCGAAGGACAGAGGAAACCAATATGAAAAAAGCTTTACTTGGGTTGATGTGTTTAGGATTAAGCTTGGCATCCGCAGCCTCCTCCACCTATCGCGTGAACTTGTATCGCGCCACGATGGTGAACGGGACCGAACTGAAGGCGGGCGAGTGCAAGGTTGAACTGCACGATAACAAGGTAGTCTTCAAACAGGGGAAGGTGAGCGCCGAAGCCACCGTAAAAGTGGAGACTAGCACCCAGAAGTTCCTGTCCACCACCGTGGGTTATGCAGGCGATGGCTCAGGCGGCACTTTGCAGGAAATCCGCGTAGGCGGAACAACCACGAAAGTACTTTTTGAGCAGGGGAACACTGCGGTAGTCGGCTCCAAGTAGAGCTTCAGCTTCAAGAAGCGCCAAATTTACGGCGCGACGGGACCCGGGCGGACTCCACGCCCGGGTTTTCTGCGTGTGCAGACCTGGATGCCCGGACAAACTCATACCTCTCCAGAGTTGCCGCAATGTCGGTCGACTCAATGCGAACGACCTTGCCCAAACAGCGAATCCGCACGATTTCCGACTCCAGGGATGTGGGAAGAGTAATCAGGTATTCGAGAGAATCGCCAAGCTCCACGTTCGCTTCAATTGAGAATAACACCCCAACGGAGCTGATGTTGATCGTTTCGCCGTCGAGCCGGGTTTGAACCGACCCGCTGCGCACGAGTTCGAATGGCAACTTCAGGTCAAATCGCCTTGCTTTACGTTGTTCTATCACGGGACAACTTAGATTATCGGGGTTGGCCTTACAAGGTCAAGACAAGCAACGTGCGAAATGTACTAGATGCCTAACCCAGTAATGTATCAAACATAACAATCTAACGTGAATTTAGGTTACAAATCATTTCACCAGATTTTGAATTGCCTCCAGTTCGCGCCCCGCCTCCGCCCATTTACCCTGAGACGTCAAGTCGCGGTAGCGCTGAAAATGCTGCCGGATCTGCTCCACTCGCCCGTCCTGGCCGCCGGGCGCTAAAGCAGGCAGGCTGGAACCGCCTCGCACTTCCTGCGCGGGAGCGGTTTGAGAGACACCCGAGGCGCCCTTTCCTAATTGTTCCAGGGCCTGCTGGTAGGTGTCCGAGTATATCAGAGTGTTGCCCATGGCCAACGCCACTTTCTTCAGTTGAGGCATCTTGGCCTGAGACGCCTGCAAGTAGATCGGCTCGACATACAAAAACGTGTCTTCCACCGGGAGAACCAGCATTTGCCCGCGCAACACTTGCGAGCCCTGCTGATTCCACAGTGTAAGATCCTTCGAAATATTCTGATCCTGATTAATCCTAGCTTCCACTTGCATGGGACCAAGGATGATTTCCTGTTTTGAAAGCAGCAGCACCACCTTCTCGCCCAGATGTTCCCCATCGCAGCGGGCCATCATCAGGCCGATCAAGTTGTCCCGATTGCGCGGGGTAAATGGGATCATCACCAAAAACTCAGGGGTTTTCTCGCCGGGCAAAGTAGCCACGACGTAGTTGGGCGTCACCGGTTCCGGAGCAGAACTCTGGCCCGATGTGAACTTGGCGAGGTCCCAGGCATCGGACTTGTTGTAGAACGTTTCCGGATCGCGCATGTGGAAGGTGCGGTAGATCTCCGCCTGGGTCCGGAAGATCAATTCCGGGTAACGCACATGCTCCCGAATGTCGGCGGGCATGGCCGAGGCGGGCAGGAAGAGATTCGGGAAGAGATTGCGGTAAGCACCGATGAGCGGGTCCTCGGGATCGAAAATATAGAGCTTGACGGTTCCATCGTAGGCGTCCACCGTCGCTTTTACCGAATTGCGGATGTAGTTGAGCGAGTTCATTCCCTCGAAATCAAGCTTGCGCGAGTAGGGGTGGGCATCGGACGTCATGTAGCCGTCCACGATCCAAACCAGACGCCCCTGCTTGTCCACAACCATGTACGGGTCGGAATCCCACAGCATGAATCCGGCCAGCGTTTCCAAGCGATCGATAATCTTTCGATGAATCATCATCCGGCTTTCCGGGGTAAGGTAGCCGGTGAGCAGAATGTTCCAGTCCCCGCGCGACACGGCCGCCGCGGTTCGCAGGGGGAGCGATGAGATGGGAAAACCACCCTTGCCCTCGTAGCGAGTTTGTACGTTATGTTCGCCTGCAGGGTAGTTGAATTCCGCTTGCGCTGTGCGCACGAACACGGGATCTTCGGATTGTTCGCCGAAGTAAATTTCCGGACGAGTCAGCTTCAAGTCAGGCACGGCAATCTCGGGCGGAGCGTCCTTCACGAAGAGCACGGGCAGGCCGTTGGCAGTGATCTGGTTGGACTCGGCCATGACGATTCCATAGCCGTGCGTGTAAATAAAGTGCGGATTGATCCAGCGCGAGCGGGCGTCCCCTAATCCGTTGAGATCGAGCTCTCGGGGAGCGAGCATCACGTGACGAAGTTTCCCGCCGATGGTGTAGCGATCCACGTCGACATCGGAGTAGACGTAGGGGCGCAAGGGCTGGATTTGCGAGACAGTCTCGCGAAACGCCTTCATGTCCCAGAGCCTTACGTTGTCGAGCAGCGGCCGGTACTTTTCCACATCGATCACCGCCTCCGCCTTCGCTTGAATCTGCACCTCCTTGGTGCGGCTGTCGATTCCATAGGCGGACCGCGTAGCCTGAATGTGGCGTTCGATAAAAGGCTTCTCGAGCGAGATCTCATTGGGCCGCACGTAGGCGGTGGCAACAGCTATCGGGATCACCGCCCGGAGTATCATTGCTCCAACTACCAGCCCTAGCGCGATCTTCGGACTCTTGGCGAGGATAGCGACGGCGGCGAGAATGCAGGCTGCGATGAGAATCCACTGCAGGGGAAGGCCGAAATATTGATTCACGTAATCGATTCCCACCATGAACCCATGCTCATTGAGCAGCATGCGGTAACGCCCCAGGAAAAATCGGAGCGCAAGCTCGACGAGGAACACCGTTGAGAGCAAGCGAACGAAGCTGGACTCCATTGCGCCCCGCAAGCTGAAGTGGGCGAGGTCGATGTGCTGAAGCTGGGACCAATCGGTCATCGTCTTTTGCAGATGCCAGAAGCGCGTCGCGGCCCAGTAGAGGATGGCGGCAACCGCTACGATCGTCAGCACCAGCGATAGAAGCACCGAATAAAACGGAAGATCGAAGAGATAGAACCCAAGGGGCTCGTTAAACACCGGGTCATGCCATTGCGCTGCGCCGCGGGCCAGTGCGCGACCGCCGAAGAAGCGCACCACCGTCCAGCTATCCATCGCGCCCACGGCCAGTATCCACGAAACGATCAGGATTACCAGGGTGGATAGTTTGGCATATAAAGGGTAGCGGCCCAGGCTAGTACCCGCATGTTTTAGAGCGCGGGCATGGGAGATCCATAGGACGATAAATGCCGTAAGGGTGGCGACGGCGGTTGGAGCATAGCTATAGATCCAGGTGTTGATCCAGGTTGCGAGCTGGCCCATTTCCTTCCACCATTGATAATCGATGGCGAGCGAAGCGACAAATCGGGCGCTGAACAACAGGGCTACGACGACGATGGCGAGCGTGATGCACCCGCTTCGGGGCGTGCGGGGGCCTTCAATGGCGGTGCGAGGGAAATTGTAGTCCAAGCCTTATAGTAACGCCGCTATTTTGCGAAAGGGGTTGGCTGGGTCAGTGTTCGCAACGGCAAACTGCGCGACCCCGCGCCTGAAATGTTCATGGCCGCCACGTCCGACATAAGGGAAGCTGGCCAGAAAAAAGAAGCGCTCTATGATGGACTCGGCCAGCCGCGTGGCAGCATCCATACTGCAGCTTTCCTGTCAAGGTCGGCTTCGGCCCGTGGCGCTACACGGTGCGCCACTACGGGGCTTGCGCCAATTTAGTGATCAGGCGGCCTTCGCCTCGGGCAAGGGAGGCGCGTGCGTCGTCAATGGTTGCCAGAAACTCAACGCGCTGGCGTTCGCGTTCTCCCACAAAGCAAGCGCTTCCTGTACCACGGACTGCTTACTGTGCAGCCGTCCCGTTATTAGGGTGCGACGGGCGAATACACTTTTACATCCCCACCCGTCTTATTTGGCGAAAGCGCCACGGTTAACCTATGATCGTGGAGAAGGAGTTTCCCGAAAATGCAGTTTGCGGGACAACCGAAACCGCCCGTTGGCGTAATTTTCGATTCGGACATGGGTCGGGATATCGACCAGGCGCTGGCTTTAGCCCTGCTGTACGGCTTCGACGGAAAGAACGAAGCTCGCGTCGTCGCACTGAGCGTGAGCGGACCTAGTTTGAACGCGGCTGCGTTCTGCGATGCGGTGGGCCGATTCTATGCTGGTCCGGTTAACGGCGGGTTTGGCGGATTTGCCCGTTCGCTTCCTGTGGGAATGTCCACCACGGGCAGGATGCCTGAAGAGATGCCCATGCTGGCTGCCTCGCTCGACAAGAAGAAACTCGACGGCACACCGGTTTATGCGCACAACATTTACAAGCTGAACGATACGGCTGATCCGGCCGCGCTGATACGAAATGCGCTCACATCGCAATATGATCAAAACGCTCTTGTGGTTCTGGCCGGACCCGCAACCAACCTGGTCCGAATTCTCACACTTCCAGGGGTAAAGGAATTAATCGCCCGCAAGGTCCGCTTCCTGACGATTGCGGCGGGAGCTTACGTAGACGGAAAACCCGACTACAGCATCCAGACTGACATCCCGGCGGCGAAGAAACTTCTGG
>JANXQZ010001150.1 GCA_025353235.1 Bryobacterales bacterium | reverse complement strand
CGAGACTGAGTTGACCATCGGTGGGAACCGCCCCTCGGTGTTCGCGAAGATCAAAGTGGGTGCCATGAAGGACGGCACCATTACCGCTTGGGAATCCAGCACATGGGCAACCGGTGGGCTGGGCGGTGGCGGACTCAACGCGCAACTCTTTCCGTATGTCTTTAGCAACGTGCCGAACCGGCGCGTGAATCACACGGCGGTTTCGATTAATGCGGGAGGGGCTCGCGCTTGGCGCGCTCCGAACCATCCGCAAGCATCGTATCTGACCTGCTCGGCGCTCGACGATATTGCGGCGAAGGTGAAGATGGATTCACTCCAGTTCTTTTTGAAGAACATCGCATACACCGCCAAGCCGGAGCTGTACACACGGCAACTCCAGAAGGCTGCGGAGATGATCGAGTGGAAGAAGTATGCCCATCTTCGCGGAGATTCAGGCTCGGGTCCGGTGAAGCGCGGTTTGGGGATCGGCATCAATACTTGGGGAGGCGCGGGGCATGCAAGCACTTGCCTCACCAGCATTCACGCGGATGCTTCGGTGGAAGTTGCCTTGGCTACTCAGGACTTAGGCACTGGGACCCGCACCATGGTCGCCATGATCGCGGCCGAGACGTTCGGTTTGCCCGTAAGCGCAATCAAAGTGAAGCTTGGCGATAACTCTTACCCGAACTCGGGCGCTTCCGGCGGTTCTACCACGGTGGGCGGGGTTACGTCCTCGACGCGGAAGTCGACCGTCAACGCTCTTGACAAGCTGTTCCAGGTGGTCTCTGAAGCGTTGAACGTTCCAGCCGACCAGTTGGAAGCCATCGACGGCCGTATTCGTCAGAAAGGGAATCCAGACAAGGGCATGAGCTGGGCGCAGGCCTGCGCGAAACTCGGGGTGAAAGATATTTCGGAGATGGGCGAGAACGATCCGCGCAAGGCTCCAAAGGAAGGCCTGAATACGGGCGGCGCGTCCGGGATTCAGATGGCCGATGTTTCTGTGGACATCGAAACCGGCATCGTACGCATGAATAAGATGGTGGCCGTGCAAGATTGTGGCTTGGTGGTGAATCCGAAAACCGCCGAGAGCCAAGTGTTTGGGGCTTGCATTATGAGCGTCTGCGCCGCACTGATGGAAGAGCGAGTGATGGATCAGCAGATCGGCCGCGTGCTGAACGCAGACATGGAGTTTTACAAGCTGGCTGGGATTAGCGACATTGGCAACATCGAAGTTCACATGGATATTACTCCCGAGAACGACAAGCGGGGCGTGGTCGGATTGGGTGAGCCGCCAGCTATCGGCGGAGTGGCTGCTATCGCCAACGCGGTGGCGAATGCAATCGGAGTCAGGGTTCCCCTGGTTCCGCTCACACCCAAGAACGTACTGAATGCTCTCGCAAGGAGGTCAGCGTAATGCAGCAATTCGAATATGCGAGTCCGGCAAGTCTGAACGAGGCGTTGAGCCTGCTCGGTTCCAAGTGGGGCGAGACGGATGTGCTGGCTGGCGGGACCGATCAGATCAGCCTCATGAAGGAGTACCTTCACACGCCCAAACGCGTTGTGAACATCAAGGGCATCAAGGAGCTGCATGGCGTGCATCACTCGCCTCAGGGGATGCGCATCGGCGCGACGACCACTTTCGACGAGCTTGCGATGGATAAGGCGCTCGCGGCGGAGTACCCGTCTTTAGTGACTGCGGTTCTCGGGATCGCGAGTCCGCAAATCCGGAACATGGGGACGGCGGGCGGCGATCTCTGCCAGCGTCCGCGCTGCTGGTATTTCCGGGGCGGGTATGGCGTGCTAGCTCTCCAAGACGGCAAGAGTCTGGTGCCGAACGGCCAGAACGAATTTCATGCGATTTTTGGCGGCGGTCCTGCGTACTTCGTGAGTCCTTCGAGCTTAGGACCGGCGCTGATCGCGCTGAATGCACAGGTGAAGCTGGTGTCCGCTTCGGGGAGCCGGATGGTTCCTGTTGGCAAGTTTTTCGTTAGCCCTCAGAATGACCAGTCCCGCGAGATCGCGCTGATGCCCAACGAGATTCTCACGGAGATCGTGGTTCCGCCTGCTCGCGGCGTTAAGAACACCACCTATGAAGTGCGCCACAAGGACGCGCTGGACTGGCCGCTTGCGACCGCTTCCGTTGCCCTTACGATGAAGGGGAGCAGTGTTGGGAGCGCTCGGATTGTACTCGGACACGTCGCGCCCACGCCGTGGGTTGCAACTCAAGCCGAGCAAGCGCTGACCGGCAAGTCTCTTTCCGACGATGTGATCGCCCAAGCCGCCGATGCCGCTGTCGCGGATGCGAAGCCGCTTAGCCAGAATGTTTATAAGGTTCAACTTGCCAAGGTAGCGGTGAAACGCGCGCTCATGGAAGCGGCAGGCAGGGCTTAGTCGGAGCATGCTGGACAAAGAGCGCTCGTCGCTGACGCGTTTGGATGACGACCGGTGCGATGATTTGCGCTGGAAGGGCATGTACGTGGAAGCGGAATGGGATCCTTCCGTTCCGCATTCCATGGATCGGCTTTTTTGGTGTCATAAGACCCAGCAATGCGTGGGTCCGGACGGAAAGCTAGTAGACGATTACGAGTGCAATCCGGCGCGGAACTGCTACAAGGCCTTTTGACGGTATACTTAAAGTTAGGTGTAATATGAGAACATTTTTTCTTGCAGGAACGTCGTTGTGCCTCTCCCTCTCTTTCGCCTCTGGCGCTAAACTTCCCTCTACCAATCATGTTCGCGGCGAGTACGTGGAAGCGCGCTCAGCCGACG
>JANXQZ010000286.1 GCA_025353235.1 Bryobacterales bacterium | reverse complement strand
GGATTCGCGAAAACCCACCTGGAGCGTGGCGCGGTGTACCTCGGAATCGGGCTCCGCTCCGACGACGCACAGCCCCGTGGCTGACGGGTCTGACGGCACTTCCTCAAAAACCAATTCACTACGCGCGCATATGGGAGTTTTTGAAGAAAACGCGTCAGACCCGTCAGCCCGTCAGGCTCTCGCGGTCGGTTGAGTAAACGAATCGAAAACAGTTTCCACTTTCCGCGCGCTTCGCGTATATTTACTACGAAGGCCCGGTTCGACAGGCGAGCGCAGAGCGCACCCTCCGAAGGATCACTCCCCAAGTAATACCGAGAGACGGGACTCTCGTAAAACTCCCTCCCTTTCCATGTGATGCCCGAGGTGTGCCCTGATGAAGTCCTCCGACCTTATTCCGTACTACGCGCCCGACGGAAGTTCGCTTGGCTTTCGAACACTTGACTCCGCGGAACGGCTGGTCGCGGGCGGTTATGTAAAGCCATCCTACGGAAAGAAGAAAAACCTTCGCGCCATCTGGCATTGCCAGGCTGACGGTGACAACCCCGTCGAAGCGCGACCGCGGGCTGGCACCACCTACAGCTTTATCGAACACCTGGAACGCGGTCGGTGTTGGAGCCATAAGCGTCTTGATCGGCGTGACGAGCACGGTCTGCCTTGTAAGCTTGCACCCGGTGTTTTTCCAGGTCGTTGCGGCCTGCACGGTCAAATGAAGAACCAGAGGCGGCAGGTCGGTGCTCGCTTCGTCGCGCGGGCGCGTGGCGCGTTCGGTTTCGCCCGTTCCCGCGCCCGAGACGGCAGGCGGGACAGTGCCATCCTCGGGAACGCGCGCGACGTGGGCCGAACGGGGCAGAAAGACGTGCTCGAGAATAAGCTACACGCGCTGGCTTGCTCAGGAAGGATCACCTTCGCCGACGCGCGGACGGCCATGAGCACCGATTGGCTCACGACCGACCGCAAGTACGTCGGGCTGCGGCCGGTAGTCAAGTAGGACATTACAACTGATGCTACTGGCCTAAACCAGCTTGTCCCTTGGCCGGGGTACCTCACCGCAAGCAATTGGTTCTCGCCAGGGTTTGCAAGCCACGGCAAGATTTAGTTCGCACTGGGGAGAAATTCAAAACAACTGAGGAGACGTCTGGCATGGGACAAATGTTAATCGATGAGGAATTTCGTGGGCTCATCCCGGCATTGTCGCCGGAAGAAGCAGAGCAACTCGAGGCGAACCTAAAGGCTGATGGGTGCCGCGATCCGCTGGTGCTCTGGGATGCGACGCTGGTCGACGGACATAACCGTTACTCGATCTGCACGCGATTGGGGATCAAGTTTCGAACCGTCGCACACGACTTCGCGGACCGGAACGAAGCAACAATTTGGATCGTTAACAATCAGCTAGGCCGGCGAAATTTGCTCCCTTTCGTGCGGGCCGAACTGGCGCTAAAGAAGGAATCTGCAATCATGGCGAAGGCAAAAGCCAATCAGCGACTATCTAACGGAGCAGGTGCAAAGAAAGGTTTGGCAATATTGCCTAACCTTAAAATCCACACACGCAAGGAACTTGCCAAGTCAGCCGATCTTTCAGAGCGATCAATCCACAAGGCGCGCAAGATCGTAGCGAGTGCGCCGGAGCCGGTAAAACAAAAGCTTCGTGCCGGCCAAACCACGATTAACCGCGAGTACAAAAAGATTATTCAAGCTGAACGCATGGCAGAGCAGGTGGAGCAAGTTAAGGCGGCGACTCTTCCGGTTGGCAAGTTTCACGTCATCGTGGCTGATCCGCCGTGGAGTTACAGCCTTCGTCCGAACGATTCCACTCACCGGGCAGCGAATCCGTATCCTCCAATGGACGTGGATGCAATCTGCGCGATGCCGGTTAGCGAACTGGCGCACGATAGCTGCATCCTATGGCTTTGGACCACCAATGCCTTCATGCAGGAGTCGTATCGGGTAGCTAAGGCTTGGGGCTTCGAAGTCAAAACGATCTTGACATGGGCCAA
>JANXQZ010001139.1 GCA_025353235.1 Bryobacterales bacterium | reverse complement strand
ACACATTCCAGGCTGTAAATGTTTGGACGATTCTGGGCGATGGCGACCCGGAACAGGTGCATGTGGTGCAAGCTTCGCAAGGGTTGTTCGGAATGCTGGGCGTGCGGCCACTGCTGGGACGAACGTACACGGCGACCGAAGAATTTCAGAAAGCTCCCGTGGTCGTCATCGGCGAGTCTCTTTGGCGGCGCAAATATGCGGCCAGCCCCAACATACTGGGCAGAACGATTCGGCTGGTAGGGTGGCCGGTGACAGTGATTGGAGTGGTGGCCGCCCGAAACGCGCAACCAGTCTGGGCGGACGTTTGGATGCCGCTAACTTTCTTGGATAGAGCGCTTACTGAATCGAGGCGCTTTCGGGCCTTGGAAGTTGTGGCGCGATTGAGACCGGGCGTGACGGTCGAGCGGGCGCAAGTGGAGATGATGCGCATCTCCAGCGGCTTGGCGAAGTCGTATCCGGATAGCAACGGGCAGGTGGGTGTTTCGGTTATTCCGCTGT
Source organism: Bryobacterales bacterium (assembly GCA_025353235.1). Classification (GTDB taxonomy): domain Bacteria; phylum Acidobacteriota; class Terriglobia; order Bryobacterales; family Bryobacteraceae; genus JANXQZ01. The sequence goes on along the minus strand of JANXQZ010001139.1, from coordinate 1,288 downwards.
CTTCCTGGATCAATGGCGACGCGAAGCCCGAGTTGCTGATCGCCTGGGCGGCCGTCTCCCTAATCTTGCTGCTTGCGTGCGCGAACGTGGCGCATCTGGTGTTGGTTCGCACGGCGCACCGGTCGAGGGAACTGGCCGTGCGGGCGGCGCTGGGAGCGGGTTCCGCGCGTTTGGTCCGATTCCTGATGGTTGAGAATCTCGCCATAGGCGCCGCAGGGGGGCTTCTAGGAGGACTTCTGGCATGGGTTTCATTGCCGATCCTCTTGCGTCTAAGTTCCCACGAAATTCCTCGGGTCGATTCGGTTTCTCTCTCCTCGCCCGCGCTTATTTTTGGGGGCTGCGCGACGTTGCTGTGCGCGATTATTTTCGCTTTACCCGCGCTGCTCCGTTCCGGCAAGCTCGACTTGCAGCAAGTAATCAAGCAAAGCAGCGGCGCTTCCATGGGGCATCGGCGCTCGTTATTTGGAGCTTTCATCATCGCGGCTGAAGTGGCCTTGGCATTCATGGTGGTTGCCGGCGCGGGGCTTCTGTACCGGAGTTTCGCGCTGCTGCTCGACGAGAAGACCGGCTTCGAATCTCGCGGAGTACTGGCAGTAGATGTTTCTCTGGCTCTTGGGGGGGATGCGGCCAAAGTATTTGAACAGCGAGTAGCGCCCGCGCTGCGTTCGTTTCCGGGAGTGACCGAGGTGGCTGCGGCGAACAGCGGTCCGATGATGTTGCCGCACACCGACACGTCTCGCTACACCACTCGTTTCGGAATTGAAGGTCGGACGTTTTCGCCCGGAAGTTTCCCGTTTGCTCAGTACCGGTGGACCACGCCGGACTATTTTCGAGTGCTGAAAATTCCTCTGCGAAGAGGTAGGCTATTCACGGCGCGCGACATCGGGAAGAAAGAATACGTGATCAACGAGGCACTCGCCCGGCGATTCTTCCCGGACTCCGATCCTGTGGGCCAGCGGATTCTTTATGGGGTCAACGGACCGAATCCCGAGACAATTCCAATTGTGGGAGTAGTCGGAGACACTCGCGATCTTGGCCTCGATATCGAGCCGAGTCCGACCCTTTATTCCTTGGGTGTCTCGAGCCGGACTACGATTCTGATTCGTACGAGCGCGGCACCGGCATCGCTGATCCCGGCGGTTCGCCGTTTGTTGCGAGCCACGAATCCGAACGCGCCGATCACCCTGATTGCGCCACTGGATGAGATTGTCCAGACCTCGCTTGCGATGCGCCGCTTCGCTCTGGACTTGCTGCTTGTGTTTGCGATGCTGGCGGTGATGCTGACCGC
>JANXQZ010000238.1 GCA_025353235.1 Bryobacterales bacterium | reverse complement strand
GGTTCGGCGGGACGCGGACTGGCCGGCATGTCTCCCGAAGGATCCGTTTCGGTCGCGAACGTCCGGATTTCTCAAAATCGGGATGGGGATGCGTTCTCTTTTTTCAAGACTTCGCAGGTTCGGGTCAGCGGCAGCAGCGCGGACACTGCGCCGGGATACGGGTTTTTCTTCGGACAATGCGGAACAGTTGTCGCGACGGGACTGAGCGCGCGCAACAGCGGTCAATCCGGTTCCCTTCATCGGGCGATCTGGTTTGAAGATAACCGGTCCATCGCCGCTTCCGGCCTGACGGTGCTGGATACTCAGAGTCAGCCAACCGGCTTCATTGTGGGCGGCTACGATTCCTCGGACGGCTCTCAGTCTGGAGTGATTAACGGAATTACCTCTGGAATCGATCACGGCTCCTTGTCCATCCAGAATCAATCGCGAAATTTGCGGCTCCAGAACGTCAGCACTCAATGAACGGAAGCGTCTCATTTGATCCCGAACAGTATGCTGGTTATCGTGGACGAGCTTATGCGGATAATGGGTTCGATTTTGCTGATGAAAGTTCTGGGGACAATGAGCATGTCTCCGGTGCGAATCTCGAAATCTTCCCGCACGCCGGACCCTGACATAAGCCGATTGAGATTGAGCAACTTAACTTCGGCATTTTCGCCATCCACCTTATGCAGCAGGACAACTTGCGTGTGTTTCGAACTCTCCTTGAACCCCCCGCTTTGGGCAATCGCTTCCACCACCGACACGGAGCCTCGGAGGTCGAACCTTCCGGGATGAACTACTTCCCCGGCCACGACGAAGTACGGCCTGACGTATTCGCGCAATAGCACGGACACTTCCGGGGCGGCGAGACGTTCGCCTGCCTTTTGGGCGATTGACAGGGAGGCGCCTTCGAGGGTGAGTCCGGCCACCTTGACGTCTCCTGTTAGGGGGAGAGATATGAATCCGTCGGGTTGAATCGATACCGTCGCATTATATTCGGGCGTATATCGGTACTGAATCTCAATCTTGTCTTCCGGCTGCAACCGATAACGGGCATTCCGGTCAGAGAAGCTGTCCGACTGTGCGGCCACAATTCCTGCGCAAACAACTAAAGACGATGACAGTTTCCACATGGGTGCGCTCATTGGAAAAGCCTAAAAATGGAACTCGGCACTGGATAAGTCCTTTTATTCAACACGACACCGGCAAGATTCCCCGACGCCTCCCGAATCAGCGCGCGAGCGCGGCGTATTTCGTCGCGGCGGGTCTCGCCTGCGGCCACTACCAGGAATACGCCGTCGCTTTGGGGAGCAACCAAAATGGCGTCCGCCGATTTCGTCAAAGACGGGCAATCGATCAAAATGAACCCGAAGCTGCGGGATAAAACATCCACCACGTTGCGCTGCAAGTCGAGCCCGGACGCCTGGTTAAGATCGGCGTTCTGCACCACGCTCCATACGTTGGGAGCAAGCTCCACGGCGCCCCGGGAAGCTTTTCCCATCTGCCGTGAACTGAGACCATCCAGAGTGGACGAATCGGCGATCAGCACTCGTTCTCCGCTCTCGTTTGCCAGTTCTTCAGCCACCAGGCGAACGACGTGCGTCACTCCAGCTCGACCGGATGGTGCGGTGAAAGCGAAGACGCCCCCGTGCGGCCCCGTATCGCGCAAATGCGAGATTACCTCGATCAAGCGCCGAAGGTAGGGGTGTCCGCTGCCGATCTTTGAAATCTGAGCGGGTGTCCGAGCCGGGTATTCTCGCCTAGATACGGTGGTCATAGCTGAACCTGTCCTTCCAGTTCGAGGAGGCGCGCCCGCATGGGCGGGGATCCGAGAATGGGCTTGCTATTCAACGGTATGGTCGCCAGCACCGCAACGCCGAGAGCAGTTTCGAGTTCCCAGGGAGTATGGACCACATTGCGCCGATGCCCCAGGGCAAAGCACACCGCAACGATCAGAATCGATGCAAGCAGGAAAGCGGCTGGCAGGCCCGACCCCAGCCTGGATTTCGGGAAGCCCGGTATGCGCGGCGGGTCAACCAGTACGACGTTCGCGATTTTCTGCTGGTCTAATTCTTGCGCGATGCGCGCCTCTTCCCGTTTCTTAGAATAAAGAAGGAAATTCTGTTCGGCCACATTCACTTCGCGGAGGAGCACCTGATCGTCCGGCGAGGCAGTCTCGAGCCTGGACAAGTCTGCCCGCAGGTCGCCAATCTGTTTAGAAAGCGCAAAGATGCGGGCATTCAGCCCGTTCACAGTCACTTCCGCGCGCGCCAGCTCCCCTTCCACTATTTGGCGAACCGGATTGACATCCGTTGCCTCTTCAGTGGAACTCATAGCAGAAGCACTGTCCAATGCCTTGCGCGTATCGGCAATCTGCTGGTCGATTTGCTTGATCATGCGGTCGTCCGGACGAAATTTAGTGAGCAGTTCCGTTTTTTTGTTCTGCAGCTCCGCGATCAGCGTATTCAGGCGTTCCGCCGAGTATTGGTTGGGAATCTTGCGCATTTGAGTAGTGATCCGCCTACCCATGCTGGACATCTGCTCACGCAGCTTCGACGCGCGAAATCCTGTTTCGCCTTTGAGCGCCTGGGCTTCGCGCAAGCTCGATTCAACTTCCAGTAGCTTCCGCAGCCCCAGATCCTTCTGTTCGGGCAGCAGAACAATCTTTGTCCTGGACTGAAAGGCCAGCAAGTTAGCATGCGCTTCCCGGAGCTTCTTTTCGTACTCGGCGGCTTGCTTGCTGAAGAATTCGTACGACCCGGGGGAGCTATGCAACTGGAGATGCATATCCATATAGAATTCGGCAAGCAGTGCTAAAACCTGAGCGCAGCGCTTCGCATCCGAATCCGAATACTTAACTTGAATCAGGCTCGATCTGAGAACGGGGCCGATCCGAATCTCTCTCTTCAATTTCCCCACTGCTCGATCCAGGTCTGCCGGATTGGCCGATTTCGCCAAACCAGACTTAAGAGCCACCATTCGGAAAAGTTCTCGGCTGGAGAGAAGCTGAATCTCGGTCGCGACCTGCGTGTCCGATGCGCCGAGATCGGATTTCTCGCCCCCCTCCGGCCCAAGCGCCACATCCACTCGCTTGTCTTTCACGAGGATGGTCATATCAGATTCGTATATCCGAGGAGTTAGGAAGACATAGGCAAGCGCCGCAATCACGACTACCGACCAAAGGAGCAGGATCTTCCACTTTTGACGAAAAAGCGTATCGAGAATCTCGCGCCCTGACAGTCTCTGACCCACCTCGGCATCCAGCAGCGCGGGGGGGCTGGCATCCGCTCGCATCAGTTCGTTATTCAAGTGTCCTCTTCATCTTGGTGGCTAGTCTCCGCCGTTCCAATCTAGCAATCGACACAAGTGGCCAATAACTTGACCGGATTATTGGGAAAATTCAGGAGCGCGAAGCGAACGGAACCTTGAGCCCCAGACTAGCTGTAGTCAACTAATCTGCTGCTAGTGTGGCCGCCAGGATTGGCAGGCGCAATATTCCTTTTCACCCAGTACTGGTAAGTGAGAGCGGAGTACGTTGGTACTTTAGGGCGGTGCTATCTCAACGCGGGGTTACGCCGGCCCTTTCTGAAAGAGCGAACCGATGATGCGGAAGGCGAGCGGGATCAGCCAGGCTGGCGTGATGGCCAGCAGTGCCTTAGTCTTCGAGCTGCGGGTGAGATAGGCAAGCCCGATGCACAGGACCACCAGGAACCAAATCTCAAAGATCGAGAAAAAACTCAGGAATCCAAATAGCGGGCCATGGATACCCGAGAAAAAGATGTCCAGGCCGAAGGGAGGCGTCATCTGTTCGCTGGACTCAATCTGGTCGCCCTTGGCGCGAATTACAAAATATCCGGCGATGTACTGCAGCATGCCGATAAGAGAGCATGAAGCGAGTAGAGAGAACACGTCCCGAAACTTGGGGCGAATGTCCATCATGGTGTACGCGACCTTGACCAGCAGCGCGAACAGGGCAATAAATCCGATCACAAAAAGCGGCGTCATGGGAGTAGTGATTTGGCTCGTCTTGTGCATCATGGAGCGCGTCTGATCCAGACTCTCCGCAGGCACGTTCTGCTTGGCCAGAGTGGCATCTATCAGCTGCAGCGAATAGGGCAGCATCAGGTAGGCGAACACCACATATCCGATCGTAAGAACGAGCACTGGCCAAAGCCACGACAGTCGG
>JANXQZ010000218.1 GCA_025353235.1 Bryobacterales bacterium | reverse complement strand
GGTATCGGGCTGCTCCACGCGATAAGCCCAGTTCACGCCCTTAAGTCGATCGCTGGCGCCTTGCTGCTGGAGCAAAGAAAGCGTCACCATCTGTCGCATATTCAGCACCTCGTTTCGCAGTTGCGCCATCTGCGTGTTATCGCGCTTGTTGTCGAGCAGGTAGCCTCCGGTGAATCCGATAACGAGCGTTGCCAGGCTGAGGGCAGCCTGAAAAGCTGGTCTCGCGGTCCACCAGGCTCTGAGTGCAGCGAAGGGGTCGAGCTTCGCGGGCCGGGTGTTTGCTTCCGCAAAGCCTTGCTGGTAGGCCTCCAGCTTTTCGTAGAAACGCATGCGCATGCCGCGCCCTGGCTGCTCGGAAGGGATGCGGCCCAAGCCCATCCAGATGGATTGAAGACGCTCGGCCTCGGTCCGGCAGAGAGCGCACGCGGCCAAGTGCATCTCCACTTCGGCCTGCTGTTCCTCCGGCAAACCGGACTCCCAAAATTCGGGCATGCTCGCCCGGCATTCCTCGCATTTCATGATGCTTTTTCTCCCGATAGCTCCGAATAGATTTGTCCCAGGGCTCGAATGGCTCGGTACACGCGCACCTTGACTGCCCCCACTTCGCACCCCAATACTTGGGCAATTTGTTCGTATTTCAAATTCTGAAAGCGGCTGAGGATCAGCACCTCGCGTTTTTCGGCGGGCAGATGATGCAACGCCTTTTTAAGCAGCCCAATCTCCTGGCTGTGTCTCAAAGACTCTTCTGCGCCTGGGGCGGGATGGGCCCGCTCGCGCATATCGTCCCCTTCGTCGTCACCGCTTGCAGCTACCAACCGCAATTCGCCTCTCCGCTTGTGGGCCGCTTCCGTATTCATGTTGCGAGCGATTTGGTACATCCAGGCGCTGTAGGGCCGCGCGTTGTCATAGGTGAGCCGGTAGCGCAGGATGCGAAAGAACACTTCCTGAACGAGGTCTTCGCTGAGGTCGCGATCTCCGTTCATGTGGAGGAAGAAGTTGTAGAGAGGGCGATGATGGCGTTCGAAGAGCAGGGCCAGTTTGCGGAGGTCGCCCTCGCGCACTTGGGCCATGAGAGCTTCGTCGGTCGGATTCACTTGGTTGGCCCCACACTAGACACTACTGCATGTGGGTGAAAAGGTTACAGCATCTAAGCTTGTTCCGTCTAACGGTTCAACAATACTGCCTAACTCTTTGAGGACGTTTCGTTCGGCTTTGAGAGGAGCCTGTGACCTCGCCACCTCGACGGTACTCAAGGTCTGGATTGTTACGACTCAAATCGACCGCAACCTGGAGAGCGAGTGCCTGCCCCGTTGTGAAACGTGCGTCACCAAGCATGGTTTTTTGAGCCGATAGCCTTCCGCATATCGGGGTGTCCCACGATGATTATCAGGATGTGGCTTGCGCGAACTTCTTCCAAGCACGTATCCAGGGGCTGTTGTGCTCGAGCTCCAAAGAACTCCATCCAATCATGCTGTAATTGCAGCCGCGTAACGGCTTCGAGCACCGCTTCTCGCTCGATGCTCAAGTCGTCGAAAGTGCTGCAAATGAACACATTGAATGAATTGCGCATGTTGATCGTCTCGACATCGTATCAGCCCGCGTGAACCAAACGGCACAGAGCGCGTGATTGATTCGCGACGTGTGCTACAACTTTGGAAAGCAGCGGGTCACGCTTAAATCAGCTTGTCATACTCGGCGTGAGGGCCGATCCAGACCAAACGATCTCGTCGCCATCCAGTCGACCCAGAGCGCGGTACCCCAGCCCGACTCGGACGGAGTAAATGTTTTCCTCGTCAACTTTCTTAAAACCCAGTCCGGGGTGGGAGGGATTTGCCCGGAACAACTGGTAAGCTCGCCGTGCACGCAATCGTGCTTCCTGAGGAAGGTTCGCGTACGTCTCGCGAAAGGGGCGCGAGGTGAACGACTTCATTCAATCAGTTCATCTAAGGCGCGCGTTTCACCACGCCGGTGCTCCTCTATGGCCTGATCCGCCAGAACTCGCAGCGCGGCTGGTTTTCTACGAAAGCTGCCGACCCATCTTTCTTCATCGTCCAGAGCTTCCATGATCTGCGATGCGATAGCATCTTGCTCCTCTTGCGAGATAGATTCCACGCGCCGCAACGCCTCTTGAAGCAAACCTGTCATGTTTAGATCGTAGCGTAAACGACTTGGACGACAATCGCGGATTCTCAGTATGCCGTCCGACAAGACATAGCAGTTACGACAGATCGGAATTGTAGATCACGCTCGGAATTCCCCAGCGTGTTCGCTGGCCCAGTTAAGGAATGTCCGTGCCGGAATTCCTGTGAGCTCTGCGACCGTGGATGTAACAAAAGCAGGTTGCCCCAGTGCGGCAGCCCAGGCGTCGAGCAGCATATTCACAGCGACCGCAGGCATGCCAGCGAGCAACTCACGCCGGGCCTCGTCGGGCGAGATCTCTTCGATACGCAGCGAGCGACCGATCAAGCGACCGATTGTGGACACCTGCTCGAATTGGCTCAGGGATTGAGGCCCGGTCAGCACGTATTCCGCTCCGGCGTGTCCGTCCTCACACAAGGCACGGACGGCCACTGCGGCGATGTCACACTCATCGATCGGGGCCGTAGGAGCAGCGAGATAGGGCCAGCGCACGACATCGCCGGCACGAATCTGCGGCCCCCAGAAGCGTACGGAATTTCCGGCGAACATTCCGGGCCGCAGGAACGTCCACTCGAGCCCCGAGGTCTCGATCAGCCGCTCGATTTGCTCGCCCACCAATCTGGCTGGGTTGGGCTGTTGGAAGAAGGGGTGTGGCGTTTTAAGCGGAGCCGAGAGGAATACGATGCGTTGTGCGTGGTCCGCGATCCGCTCCAGAGCGGGAACGATGGTCGCTGGTGGAGCGGTCCACACCAGGAACACCGCATCGATGCCGTCCAGACATCGATCAAGGCTTTCGGGACGAGCGAGATCTCCGCGCACCACCTCAACGTGTTGCGGAAAACGAGCCGCGTCCGGGTTGCGCGACAACGCGCGGACTTGCGCGCCTGTGGCCGACAACTGAGACACAACCTGGCGACCGACGTTTCCGGTGGCACCAATGATGAGAGTGCGATTCAAGCTTCACCTCGGAACGGATTCCAGTTGGCCCAACAAATCCACCATTCTCCCCGCAGCCTCTTCCCGCCCGCCAAAGCGCAGCTCGTTATACGCCAGCGTGATGTCCCCCACCAACACCGACAAATCCCCATCCGCCACCGCCCTGGAAAACTCGACCGGCGTCAACCATTCCGGCTTCTCGATCCCTCGCCGCTTTAAGCATTTCAGCATGCGCTCATAAAGCAGCGTAGCGTCTGACGGATGCACTTCCCCCAGCCGCACTCTACGGAGCCGAAGCTGCGCCTGCCACCATTGCAGGCCATCCTTGCCATACCGCACGAGCACGAATCCAAGGATCGCGATCACCATGCCCGCGGCCCCGTAAGTGGACCCGAAGTTGGCCGCCTTGGACTTCCATTGCGAATCCGGGTTGCTGAAATTATCCAGCCAGTTCCAGTTCACATTGCGGGTGGACTGGTCCATGCGGGAAGCCAATTGGAGCTGCCGGTCCAGGTCATAGTTCAGGACCCAATCCTGCCAGAACACTTCGGCGGCATCGACGTAAAATCCGAGGCGCGAGAGCAGCGATACGCCGGGTGGATTCGGATCGGGCGGAGTGGGATCAAACGTGGTCCAGCCCAGCCGAGGAAGGTAAGCCTCCACCCAACTGTGCGCGTCCGATGCGCGGACGACATACCAGCCGCTGATCGGATTGTAGACGCCACCTGCGAATCCAGTGACCACGCGGGAAGGAATGCCCACCGTTCGCAACATCACCGCCATGGCAGAGGCAAAGTATTCGCAATGGCCCTTCTTACGATGAAACAGAAAATCGGCGAGGGGCTGAGAGACCTCGGTTTGCGGCAACTCCAGCGTGTATCCGTACGTCTTGCGCAGAAAACCCTCAAGCAGCCGAGCCTTTCTCTCGGGCGATTCTTGCGCGTCGGTAACGGCACGAGCCAGGGTCGAAATGCGGGTGTCCAGTGGAGGCAACTGAAGATTGATCCGCCGCAGGGCGGGCGTGAGTTGAACCGGGGGCGGATCGGAGGCTCCTCCAATAGGGTCTAAGCTGTTCGGTTCGAGGTAACTGAAAACCTGATAGTTCAATCCCGAATAGCCGCCTCCAATCAGCCTGTAGCTGTCGACTGCGGTATGGATGACCACCGCTGTATCGATCCGCAAGGATTGAGGCGTGCCCGCGAAGAAGAGCGTTCCGTCCGGGGCGGCGTCGTTGAGATGCACCGCGTAGGAGAGTCCCTTGCGGCGGCGCCACGGACCGAGAGAAAGCTGGCCGCGCGAATCGGGCCGCAACATTTCGCCGCGCCCGGGCGGATTAAACCAGCGATGCCCGTCAAATTGAGAAAGCGCGGAACCGCGCCAACGCAGCGTCCCAAGCAAATCCGGACGCGCGCCCATTTTGACGTGCATGACCGGAGTGCCCTGCTTCTTCACCTCGCCGATGTCGCCGAGATTCACTTCATTTGAGAATCCGGCGAGATGGTAGCGATGTTGGAAAATATGCTGCAGGGCCGCGCGGGCCGTGCGCGGAAGCAGGAAAAACAGCATCGCCGTAATCACGAGAATGCCGCCCGAAACTGTGACCGCCACCCCGAAGAGACGCCAGCCTGTGCCTCGGGAAGAAACTCTGACCACTGGAAATTTCTGGGCGGCGCGGCGAATTTCCGAGCTCATGAACGTCGCGACGCCGAGCACCAGAAACAGCGCCAGGAACAGTGAAAAGTTAAAGCTCGAAGAAAGGACGCACGCCGCCAGCAACTCCATAAAGGCGATGATCTTGACGAAGAAATAATCGCGGTTCGTGCTGGCGGTAAGAATTTTGATCGACGCGATGAACAGAACTAGATGGACCGTGGCTGGTAGAAACGCCTTCGACAAGAAGGCATAATCGAGGGGATAAAACCCCATGTAGACCAGAGTGACAGCGGCAACCGCCTTGGGCGAAATCTCAAACCGCACGAGCCCGCTGACGAGGAGACCGCGCAAGAGAAGAGCGCTCGCGGTCAAAAGGATCGTCGGGAGATCCAGATAACCGGATCCCACCACGGCGAGATATCCGCTAGTCAGCAGCCCTAGCAGCGAGAATTCGAAGAAGCGTTCCACGGGCGACGCGGGTCCCGTGGCGGCTCTGGTCATGTCCTATTTTATCGCGGGATTACTGCTCGATGGTGGGATACAGAGTAAAGTTCACATCCAGTTGGGTGATCGCTTCAGTAGGCGCGCCATTCAATAGAGGTGGTTTGTAGATCCACTGTTTGGCTGCTGCTTGGGCAGATTCTACCAGCAAGGGGTGGCCGCTGATCAGTCGGAGATTTGCGACTCTTCCCTCCTTATCGATCACTGCTAAGAACCGGACTGTGCCCTGGATGCGGGCTCGCTTGGCCGCCAGCGAATAAGTGGGCAGAACTTTATAGATCAGATCCTGAGCCGGCAAGTTGCCGCTATATCGAATTCCATGCGGAGGGCTTTCAGCTATCCCGCCTGCCGAAGCTAAAGCCCCTAATGCAAAAAGGGCGCGCGTGAGGATTTGCATCGCCATTAAGGTTGCAAGCTGAAGTTCACATCTACTTCGGTGAGCACTTCAACAGGCGATCCGTTCAGCAGAGTCGGCTTGTAGATCCACTGCGCCACCGCTTCCTGAGCGGGCCCTACCAGTAGAGGGTGGCCGCTGATTAGCTGCAGCTTTTCGACTTGTCCGCGCTTGCCGATAAGTACGGAAAAGCGGACCGTGCCCTGGATGCGGGCTTGCCTGGCGAGCGGCGGATAAATGGGAGCAACCTTATAGTTCAGATTGGCGGCCGCAACGTTTCCGCCAACTCGAATCCGCTGAGGGCTGTCTCCCGCGACCTGTCCCGACGGCGGTGGCGGAGGCGACGGCGGAGGTTGCGGAGGGCCGTTGGCAGACGGAGCATACCATTTGCTCGCCTTCAACTTTTTCGATGCAAGCGATTTTTGAACCCAATCGTCCGCCGTGGCTATGTCCTGCTGATACTCTATCGCTGTCTCCGCAAGGTCGGCACGTTCACGGAAAAGCAGGTTCAGATAAGCCATGGCATCGTCGTAGTTGGGGTCGAGCCTGAGGGCCTGTTCCAGATTTGCGATGCCCTCGTTGATGGTCGGCCCGTATTGGCTTTTGAGTGGGAGC
>JANXQZ010000169.1 GCA_025353235.1 Bryobacterales bacterium | reverse complement strand
CGTGATTAAAGTTTATTCACGAATTTGGGTTAGTGAATCGTGCGCGTTTTGCGATTCATGTAATCCATCAACACCTTCATGCTGGCGAGCGAATACGGCTTGGTGAATTTCGTTCAGAAGGTAACGGAGCTTTGTCGCGGGAAAGCGTACTTCACGACACCGTATAATCTGGGCGAGTATTTGTTGATGGATTACATGAATCGCAAAACGCGCACGATTCACTAACCCAAATTCGTGAATAAACTTTAATCACGATTTTCTGAATCCGAGCGGCAACAATACGCAGTACAATTTAATACAGGTCGCAAGACGGCCCAACATTAAAGGAGCACATACAATGAACCGTAGAAATTTTGGCCTCGCGCTCGGTACCGCCGTTGCTGGCCTAGCGGCAGGCGCCGCGCTGAACGCTCAGGACGATCCAAAGCCTACGAAGAAGACCAAAGCTGCCAAGCATGATTGCCAGGGCAAGAATGCCTGCAAAGGGCAGGGCGGCTGCAGCACCGGCGACAATGGCTGCGCCGGCAAGAACTCCTGCAAGGGCAAGGGCGGCTGCTCCGTTCCCGCTAAGGAAAAGAAATAGGCTTTCTACTCGGTGGCAGGCAGCCCTTTTTGGTAGCCTGCCAGCTGTTTCAAGCTGATCCTACTATGGCAAATCGATGGGACTATCCGAACTTGGGCTTCGGGATCGGTTTACGCACGAAGCACTACGATCACATCCTGGCAACGCGTCCTCCCGTGGACTGGTTCGAGATCTTGTCCGAGAATTACATGGATAGCGGCGGACGTCCGCTGCAGGTTTTGGATCGAGTGGCGGCGCTATATCCGGTTGTCTTGCATGGCGTCTCCATGTCGGTTGGCAGCGCGGACCCGATCAACTTCGAATACCTCCGCAAGCTGAAAGCCCTGGGCGAGCGCATCAATGCGCGCTGGATTTCCGATCATCTTTGCTGGACCGGAGTGGCTGGCCTCAACGTCCACGATCTTCTGCCCATGCCGTACACCAATGAAGCGCTGCGCCACACAGTGGAGCGGGTGCGCACGATTCAAGATGTACTGGAGAGGCCGATAGCGCTTGAGAATCCATCCACGTACATGGAGTTCCGCACGTCCACTTGGACCGAGTGCGAGTTCCTGGCCGAGCTCGCAGTACGTGCCGACTGCGGCATCCTGCTCGACGTAAACAACGTCTACGTTAGCGCATTCAATCACGGTTTCGATCCGGTCGCGTACATAAACACGATCCCAACTGACCGCGTGGTTCAGATCCACTTGGCAGGCCACACGAACAAGGGCACCCACATCCTCGATACTCACAACGATCATGTCGTGGACCCCGTTTGGGATCTGTACCGTCACGTGATTCAGCGCATGGGCGGCATTTCCACTTTGCTCGAATGGGATGCCGACATTCCGCATTTTGACGTGGTGCATGCCGAAGCGCTCAAAGCCCGACGCCTGATCGAAGACCTAGAGGAGATCGAGTCAGCCGAGCCGGAATATGCAGCCGCTCACTGATCCTGATCTTGAGCGGACCCAGCGTTGGATGCAGGCTTTCATCCTGGCCCCGGCAGTGGATAACGAAGCCGCAGAAGCGGCTCGCTTGGTGTTGCCTTCGCTTACTCTGACATCTCTCGAAAGAGTGGGCATCTATCGCGACATGTATTTATCGCGGCTGGTGGAAGCGCTCGAATCGGACTACCCCGCTCTGCTGCATTACTTGGGTCAAGAGTCGTTTCACGAGTTGGCCGCGCGCTACCTCGAG
>JANXQZ010000133.1 GCA_025353235.1 Bryobacterales bacterium | reverse complement strand
GGGCCGTGTTGCAGGGGCTCTTTATCGGAGGCAACGCGGACAAGATTCTAGAGATCGCCCGCACTGACAAAGATTCTGCGATGCGCCGCGAGGCGATTCGTCAGCTTGGCCCTATGGAACGCACCAAGACCGGCGATGCGTTGCCAGCTCTGTATGCCAAGGAGTCCGATGCGGCGAACAAGCGCGAGATACTGAATGCCTTGTTCATTCAGCAGAACGCCAAAAGCCTGATTGAGATCGCTCGCAAGGAGTCGGATCCGAATCTGAAGAGAGACGCCGTTCAGAAACTTTCGCTGATGCACTCCAAGGAAGCCACGGATTTCCTAATGGAGGTTCTGAATAAGTAGCTTCGAATAGATATCGCCCATGCGGCTGGCTGCTGACTGGATGGAGTAGTTTTTCAAAACGAACCCAAACCCGTTGTCGGCCAGCCGCTTCCTTAGGATTGGATCCTCGATCAGCGTACGCAAAGCGGAAGCTAGGCTCTCGGCGTTCCCCGCCTCGAACAGTAGCCCGGTCTCATTTGGTTGGATGAGTTCGGGGTTGCCCCCTACATCGGAAGCCACTGCGGAGCAGCCGCAAGCCATGGCTTCCATGAGAGCGTTCGAGAACGCCTCGCTGAGGGATGGGAGCACGAAGATGTCGAACTTGCGAAGCCAGCGAGTAACGTCCGAGGTCCCCGGCTCGAAAGTCACAGCGTCCCCTATGTTCAGCTCCCCTGCGCGAGACTGCAACTCGGCCAGCATCGAGCCGCTGCCCACGATAACCAAGCGCATGCCGCTCTGGAGCTTGCGGACCATCGCGAAGGCATCTAGCAGGGTAATAAGGCCCTTCCAGCGATGCAGCCCGCAGACCGTTCCAATCACCAGCGGGCCCTCTCTGGGCCTGCTGCTTGGACTGAAGACGTCAAGGTCGATCCCGTTTGGGCAGACTGCGATGCGTTCTGCAGGAACACCCTCGTCGTGTGTCAGGTGGCGCTCCAAATACTTGCAATTTACTACAACCGACTTCGCAAGCCGGTCACTCAGGCGAAGCATTCTCGCATAACCTGGCGGGACGAGTTTACGATGCGAGCGCTGGCTCGAAACCGGGACGGCCCGCGTAAAGAGTCGCGTGATCGGGATTGCGAAAACGTTCAGCGGAAAGTCGAAGGTATGAACGAGGTCGATGCGCTCTTTCCGAATGTACCGGGCCAATTGGAATGCCCCCGCAATGGCGGTAGGCGACTTGTAGGAATGAACCGGGAACTGCACCACAGGCACCCCCGCTGCTCTCAGCTGATCCCCGCGATCACCGCCCGGAAGGAAACATCCCACGCGCGGCTCGAACTTCGTGCGATCCAGGGCTCGAGCGATTTCGGTCATCTGACGCTCGCTGCCACCGAGGCCTAACTCGCGCGCCATTAGTAGGATGCGTGCTACTTCCACGCCATCCGGCGGCGGCTGGTCAGCGCATGGTACAGACCGAAAAACGTGGCAGCGTTGATCATGCAGAAATAAAAAGGCAGCATAATGGCCTTCGGGCGCAACTTGATCATCGTCCCTAGCAGCGCGAAGACATAGAAGATGGCTTGCCCGACGAAAAGGATCTGGTAAATGGGTTCGTTTAGTAAAAAGAGGTTGGCGATCAGCGCCGTCAGCATCCCGAACG
>JANXQZ010000128.1 GCA_025353235.1 Bryobacterales bacterium | reverse complement strand
CTAGATTCCACTCTGATGACCCGCATCCATTTTGCACGCGCACAACTCGGCCAACTTTTTTCGAGTTCCGATTTAGAACCGAGCCAAGGTCGTCATGAACTTTGCGGCCTTGGTTTGAAAGCCTCCCGCGATCATTGCGTTGTGTAACTCGCGCGTACTATCGGGGCCCTGCACCTCGCAGGGCAATTTGAATCCTGCGGGATCGACATGTTTGCAAACTTCGTCAAGCCTGCTTCGGGCACGGTTTGTCATTCATTGTCGGAGAGTGAATTCTTTAGCTTGCGAGGCAGGCACTCGTCAAGCAAAACCTTCATCTTCATTGGCCGACAAGGAGCGACTGTGCCATTTCAAGCGCCGCAACTCCCGCATCCTTCGAAACGGTCGGAAAATCGTCCAGGAATTCATCCAGAGTCTGGCCGCCTTCCAGGTAGTCCAATAACGCCTGAAACGAGACACGCGTGCCTCGGAAGACCGGAGTCCCTCCGAGGATGTCCTGATCCTTGATGATGATGTCGATTGGTTGCATGGTGGCTGCCGTTGCCCTTGTGCGACAAAGTCGATTTTCTTTTATCGCGCTTGGGCATATTGCCGTGACGGGGTGTAGCGGAAAGTCGTAAGATACTTCTCGTGGTTGAGATTCGACGATTGACTGCGTACGAGGTGCGGCAATATTTGGGGGAGCTTGCTGGAGTTCTGCTGGACTGCGTGGGAGGAGGGGCGTCAGTGGGATTTATGGCATCGCTTTCCAAGGCCGAGGGTGAAGCGTTTTTCGATAAGATTCTGGAGGGAGTGCGGCGCGGGGATCGCGTCCTGCTGGCAGCGTTTATCGATGCTCAGTTGGTGGGGACGGTCCAGATCTTTCTCGCAACGCCCCCTAATCAACCCCATCGAGCGGATGTTGCCAAGTTACTCGTTCTCAGGTCGGTGCGGGGGCAGGGCGTTGGCGCGCGGCTGATGGAGTGTGCGGAAGAGGCTAGCCGGTTAGCGGGCAAAAGTCTTCTTGTGCTGGATACAGTTACGGGAGGTCCGGCAGAGAGGTTGTACGTGCGCTTGGGATGGAATCGAGCGGGAGTCATTCCGAGGTATGCGATGTATCCTGATGGAACTTGGTGCGATACGACGATCTTTTGGAAACAGCTATAGCGGCAAGGTCCGGCTGACATCGGCCGCAGGCTGGCAACCCGTTGAGGATGATGAAAATAGTCGGAGCCGGCTGGAAAGCCGGCTGCAGCCAAGATTGGCTGCCTACGAGAGCGGAGAAGATACCAGGATGGGGCTGGGTTAAAATGGGCCATACGCCGTGGAGCAGATCGGCCGGTATCAGATCCTGAATGAAGTTGGGCGAGGCGCGTTGGGTGTCGTTTTTCGCGCTCAGGATCCGGTTATCGGGCGCATTATCGCCATCAAAGCGATTTCTCTCTCGGGCCTCACCGACCCTGGGCGGGAGCGGCTTTTTCGCGAGGCTCAGGCGGCGGGAGTCCTCTCGCACCCTAACATCGTCACCATCTACGACATCGCCGAAGAGCACGGCCAAGCTTACATCTTCATGGAGTTCGTGAATGGCCCGACGCTCCAAACTCTGATAAGCGGGCCGCCGCCCGACAAGCAGACGTTCCTGGAAATTGTATGGCAGATTGCAGCGGCGCTCGACTACGCCCACAAGAAGGGAATCGTGCACGGCGATATCAAGCCCGCCAATATCATGATCGGCGAGGACGGGCGACCAAAAATCACGGATTTCGGAGTGGCGCAGGCGGCGACCGAGGGGCGCGCCGATCAATTCGGTCTTGCTGCAATCGCCTATGAGGTGCTCGCGGCGGACGAGCGGCCTCTAGGGCCTCACGTTGACCGGGTATTACGGCGCGGCATGTCAAAGAATCCGGCGGACCGCTACTCGACCTGCACCGAGTTTGCGGACAAATTGGCGGTGGCGGCGGCCGAACGGAATCCAGTCATGCGGACGTTGGTCTGGGTGCTGGTCGGCATTGGACTGGTTGGACTCGTGCTGCTCGGCGCTACGAAGTTCCTGCTGAATCCTACGCCTGTTGAGAGCGCTCCGGAACAGGCCGCTCAGACGGCTAAGCCGAGCCCGGCCGGTCAGCCTGTTAAGCCCGTCGAGACAGTTGCCCCGCGCCTGCAGCTTCCAGGCGACTCGCGCAAGGACGATGCAAAGATGCAGGCCGACGAGGCCCCTCCCGAGAAGACGAAGGGCGGTCCGGAGCGGTCCATCCAGATCTTGACGGATCCGCCTGGGGCCATGGCAACGATCGATGGATCCATCTCGTGCAAGACTCCCTGCATGCTCTCCTTAACTCTGGGCCGCCATGTGCTGCAGACGCACTTGGACGGTTATCGCCCTTACCCGAAGGTGATCAATCTTCCGGGGGAGAGTGACGTTTTCCTCAATCTGGCACAGTTGGGGGGCAGGCTCAACGTAACGTCGAACCCGGATGGGGCCGAGGTGGAGATTAACGGCGAAGCTAAGCCGCAAAGGACGCCTGTGACGTTTTCCCTTGCGCCGGGCGAATATCAGGTGAAAGTAACGAGAGATGGCGTGCCGCTCGAATTCTCCGTGGAGATTCGCGACAATGAGATTCAGACTCGAAACGTAAAATTCTAATGACTATGACACGAAGAAATCTCCTGAGAGTGGCTGCGGGCGCCGGGTTCCTCGGCCGGTCCGCTGTTGGCGACGAAAGCACGGCGGGCTTGATCATCAATTCGGCCCGTCCGAAAGATTATGAGATGTCGCTCGAGGGGTTCAAAGACTGGATCACGCCGGACGCTCATTTCTACGTGCGCAACCACCACTACACGCCGGAAGTGAAGCTTGCGGATTGGAGCCTGAAAGTGGACGGGCTGGTGAACGCTCCAGCCAGTTTCTCGCTGGACGATCTGAAGAAGCTGCCGCGCGCTACGCAGGTGGCGGTGGCAGAGTGCGCAGGCAACGGGCGGGCGTTTTATCAGCCGCACATTCCGGGCATGCAATGGAAATATGGCGGGGTGGCCAACGGCAAGTGGACGGGCGTGCGCCTGGCCGATGTGTTGAAGAAGGCGGGCGTGAAGGAGTCCGCTACCGAGATCCTGTTCGATGGCGAGGATGTCCCGATCGGCAAGATGCCGAAATTCCAGAGGACGATCACGGCGAAGAAGGCGCTGGATCCGGACACGATTTTGGCGTTCGAGTTGAATGGCAAACCGATCCCCATGGAGCACGGGTTTCCCTTGCGCCTGATCGTTCCCGGCTGGGCAGGCGATTCGTGGGTGAAGTGGGTGAAGCATATCGAGGTGCTCGACCACGAGTTCGAGGGCTTCTGGATGAAAACGGCTTATCGGCATCCTACCAAGCCGGTGGCTCCTGGCACCGCAGTTCCTCCCGAACAGATGGTGCCGGTGACCGATCTGGCGGTGAAGTCCGTGATTGCTACGCCGGTGGGAAATTGGGTGACGCCGGGTCGGGTTAAGATTAGCGGCGCGGCTTGGTCCAACGGATCGGCAATCACCGGAGTTGACGTGTCCACCGATGGCGGCAAGAGCTGGCGCGCGGCTAAGCTCGGCCGCGATCAGGCGAAGTACGCTTGGCGGCTTTGGGAGCTGGATTGGCGGCCGGCTGCGGAAGGCAAGTTCGCCATCGTGGCCAGGGCGAAGGACGCAGCCGGGAACGTCCAGCCGATGGAGCAGCCGTGGAACCCTTCGGGTTATCTGTGGAATGTCGCCGCACCTAAGGAGATTGTTGTTTCGCGGACCGAACAGCAGCCTGCGATGGGTGGAGGACCCGTATCGGGCGACCAGCCTCCGGGCTATCAGGCTGCCTGTTTAACCTGCCATGGGGAGG
>JANXQZ010000121.1 GCA_025353235.1 Bryobacterales bacterium | reverse complement strand
GACAAATAATCGATGAACTCTCTAGCAAGCAGCATTCCTGACCAGTGGACTCCTAAGAAATTCTAGCAAGTTGGCCTCGGGGCGGAATGTTTCCGTTTGTGAGATCACCTTTATGATTATCGAGAAACTCCTGATCAATCTTTTTTCGCCCCTGAAATCCTTCCGATATCCCATGCCAGTATCCAATTCCGGCTTCCTCGAGTTTCCAGCACAGGCAGACCTCTTCGCCTCGGCACAGAGATGGAAAGTCGATGCGCTTGATGGAGGGTGAAGAAGCGGGGCATCAGCAATGTAGGGCAGGTCGCCAACCTGCAGGCGGGTTGCCAACCCACTTCTTGCGCCGATTTATCAACCGGCTCGCAGGATGCCATCCTGCCCCACATGCGAACTAGTTCGAGACATATACTAAATTCCCGAAACTTGGACAGATAACGAACGGCTGCGCGGACCGTCGAACTCGGCGAAAATTATGCTCTGCCAGGTACCCAGCAGCACGCTGGCATTGCGGACCTGCAAGCAAAGCGTTTGGCCCATCAGCATTCCGCGCATGTGCGAATCGGCATTGCGCCGTTCGCAGTCCGAGTAAGCGGGATCGTTATGGCGGTAGTAGCTGTCGCGCTCGACAATCTCTTCGAAGAAAGTTTTGACGTCGTGGACCAGAGCATCCTGCCATTCATTGATGAAAACGGAAGAAGTGGTGTGCAGGGACTGCAAGTGGACAATCCCGTCGTGCACGCCGCTCTTGCGAACAATTTCGTTAATCCGTTCTGTGATGTTCAACAGCTGCAGGCGATCGTTCGTGATCCAATCGACAATGCGATTGAAGACCTTGTATCCGCTCTGCGTCACGCCTTGAAATGCCGGGCTGTCCAAAGGGGCCTCGCCTTCAACGATCTGTATTTTCGATGCGCTCATAAAACTTTTTCCCTTTAATGAGATACACGAACGAAGCGATTAGATGGAATCAAATTCGATCCGCACCGTCTCAAGTATAGCAACCCTGCTCGGATTTGGAGTCGGTTGCTATACTCTTGGATAGCGACTAGATGCCTTCAGGTTCCATTAGAAACTGGAAAGTAGTGCTGGCTTGCCTCCTGCTCGTTTGCAGTTTGGTTGTGGTGTCAACCGCCGCAGTCGAACACGGACACGAGGGAGCGGCATCGCATTCTTGCGACGTCTGCCACTTCGGGCACATGGCATCGGTTGCCCCTCTGGCTCCTGCTGGCATTCTCCCTGAAGTTGTGGCCGAGTGGCATTGTATCTTCGAGAAGAGCCAGCGGCCACAAGACTGCCGAGCCAGCATTTCGTCCTGCCGGGCCCCTCCGCCCGGATCGATTCTTCGCAGCGTGTAGATTCGATCTTTTCCAAAATTAAAGAGGGACCTTAGATGAGAAGTGTATTCGTATTTTCGTCATTATTGCTGGCGACTTACTTGAATGCGGCACCTCCGCAGGCGGCAGGCGCATCCGGCACCATCGAGGCAGTGATTTCCGATCCTTCCTCGGCGGCGATTGTCGGCGCCACCGTAAGACTCGCGAACAAAGTTACAGGCTATGAAAAAAGCGTCATTACGGACGCTACAGGGACAGCGCGGTTCAACAACATTCCGTTTCACAAGTACCACCTGGAGGCGGCGGCCCCCGGGTTTCAGGCTGGCGTGCAAGACATCGAAGTGCGATCCGGCGTTCCGGCATCCGTTAAGATCACATTGACGATCGCGGAGGGGCTGACGTCAGTGGAAGTTCATTCCGATGGAGGCGACATCGTCGAGAATGCGCCCATGGCCCATACCGATGTGGACAGCAGCCTCTTTTCGAAACTTCCGCAAACCAGCGTGGGGCAGGGGGTTTCCGACATTCTCTCCTTGGCCGTCCCCGGAATTGTGAAAGACTCCGACGGCTTTTTTCATCCTTTAGGGGATCATGCGGAGACGCAATTTTCGATCGACAATCAGCCCGTGGGGGATCAGCAAAACAAGCAAGCGTCGAACCAGCTGCCGCTGAATGCGATCCAGTCGTTCGAGGCGATTTCCGGTGCGCCGCCACCCGAGTTCGGCGATAAAGCGAGCTTGGTGGTGACCACGGTAACTAAGTCCGGCTTGGGCGTGACGAAACCGTTCGGAAGTTTCAGCACAGGCTATGGATCGTTTGGGAGCTATAGCGAGAATGCCACCTTCGGGCTAGGCAACAATCGCTTCGGCAATTTTCTGGTGGCGAACTCGGCGCGATCGGGACGGTACCTCGATTCGCCGGAATTTTCGCCGCTGCACGATCGCGGCAACACCGAACAGGTTTTCGACCGCTTGGATTTCCAGGCGGGTCCTCAGGACACGCTCCATTTAAACCTGTTCGCGGCCAGATCGTGGTTTGAAATTCCCAATACTTACGATCAGCAGTTCAGCGGACAGGATCAGCGCCAGCAGGTTCGCACATTCAACGTGGCGCCGGGCTGGGTGCATCTTTTTGGGCCGACCACGATTCTAAACGTAAACCCGTTCTATCGCGAAGACTTTGTCGGCTACTATCCAACGCGTAACGGATTCGCTGATCTACCCGCCACCATTTCGCAAAATCGGCGGCTGGCCAATGTGGGCGTGAAGACGGACGTGTCTTACGTGAAGGGGATTCACAACGCTAAGATCGGAACCCAGATCATGCATAACATCCTGAATGAGAATTTTGGGTTCGGAATCACCGATCCGGGTTTCAACGTCCCGCTCAGTCCCAACTTCAATCCAGGGCTGCTCCCCTACGATCTCACCCGCGGCGGCCGCCCGCTGGCATTTCGCGGACACGCCGACATAAAACAGTATGGGTTTTATGTCCAGGATCAGATTGCTCTCGGAAACTTCACGATCATGGCGGGCTTGCGCGGCGACATCTATCGCGGCCTCACCAGCGACAGCGGCATCGAACCTCGCGTCGGCATCTCCTATTTATTCAAGCCCACGGCGACCTCGTTGCGCATTTCCTATTCGCGCTTCTTTGAGACTCCGTACAACGAGAATCTAGTTCTTTCAAGCTCCACTGGCGCGGGCGGTTTGGCGACGGGCACGTTTGGCGCGTTCGGAGCCAGTCCGCTCACTACGGGTCGCCGCAACCAGTATCAGGCCGGGCTGGAACAGGGCCTCGGCAAGTATGTGGTAGTGGACACCAACATTTTTTGGAAGTACACCAAGAACGCCTTCGATTTCGACACTCTGTTTAACACTCCGATCACGTTTCCGATTGAGTGGCGGAAATCGAAAGTGGATGGCGTGTCGCTGCGCGTGAACCTTTCTGCCATTAAAGGCTTTTCCGCGTACACGGTGATGGGCCACACGCGAGCGCGTTTCTACGGTCCAGAAATTGGGGGCCTGATCTTCAACTCACCGATTAATAATTCGGTATTCCGCATCGATCACGATCAAGCGTTCGAGCAGACCACGAATGTTCGTTATCAATACAAGAAGGGCCCGTGGGCATCATTCACGTGGCGCTACGATAGCGGTCTAGTGGCCGGTCGCGTGCCTAATCTGAATGCGGCTTTGTCGTTGACCCCGGACCAGCAGCAGGCGATCGGGCTCACTTGCGGTTCGCAGCGGGCCACATTGACGAATCCGATTACCGCTTGCGGAAGCGCGTCCTACAGCGCACAGCGGCTCGTGATCCCGAAGGCAGGGACCGAAAACGACGATACCCATCCTCCCCGGATCGCTCCCAGAAGTCTGTTCGATTTAGGCGTGGGGACCGATAACCTGTTCCATACTGACAAGCTCCGCTGGACGCTGCAGTTGACCTGCTCGAATCTGACCAACGAAGTGGCACTCTATAACTTTTTGTCCACCTTCAGCGGAACCCACTTTATCGCTCCGCGCGCTTACCGGGCCGAGATCGGGTTCGTTTTCTAACGCAGTTGTTGAAACTGAGTACAGGCATTGCGAATCCCACAGGTAAGAGCAATGTCACACGGACTGAACGAAATCGGGGCGGGCGTCGCGAATTTGCCGGTCAGCATCGCCAACGTTTATTTTGTTGGGAAGCGGGGGTCGCCCTGGGTTTTGGTGGATACGGGCGTTCCTAATAAAGCCCGCATAATTCGGCAGGCGGCAGAAAGTCGCTTCGGTGAAAAAGCGAAGCCAGAGTGTATTCTGCTTACGCATGGCCACTTCGATCATGCCGGGAACGCTCTGGAGCTAGCAAACTTTTGGAACGTTCCGGTCTACGCCCACGCTCTCGAGATGCCGTACTTGACCGGCAAGGCGGCGTACCCGCCAGCAGACCCCACTGCGCCAGGATTCATGTCGTTTCTGAGCCGCTTCTTTACCACGCAGCCGCTTGACCTTACCGGCAGGATTCGCACGCTCGAGCCGGGGGAGCTTCCCGGTTTACCTGACTGGGAGTGGCACCACACTCCAGGACACGCTCCCGGGCATGTGGCGTTCTTTAGAAAGGCGGATGCCATGCTGTTGGCAGGCGATGCTTTTGCCACCGTCAACCTGGATTCTGCTATCGACGTGCTGCGGAAGAAGCAGCGCATCTCTCGTCCACCGGTGCCGTTTACTTATGATTGGCGCGCCGCTAGGGAGTCGGTTCGCAAGCTCGATGCGCTCAACCCATTAACATTCGCCTGCGGGCACGGGCTTCCGATGTTGGGTTCAGACGCGGCCGACGAATTTGCTGATTTCGCGTATCATTTCCCGATCCCCTCGCATGGGCGCTATGTGAATGAACCGGCCACAACTAACGAGTTTGGAATAGTGAGCCTCCCTCCCCCTCCGCCAGACCGCATGCCCGGAATAGCAGGCGCGCTGGCGGTGGCGGGGTTGACAGGCGTGATGGTGACAGTTGCAGCGCAACGCCGCAAACGCCACCTTACTCTATCGTGACCAAATCCTTCTGAGCCAGAACCGCTGCCGCGTCCTCGGCGGTGAACGCCTCCGTCTTTGCCGAGTGGTTCATCGAGCAGAATTTAGGACCGCACATAGAGCAGAACGCCGCGTCCTTGAAGCCTTCTTCGGGAAGCGTTTCGTCGTGCATGGCTTGCGCGGTCTCAGGATCGAGCGACAGCTCAAATTGCTTCTTCCAGTCAAACCGATACCGGGCGCGCGATAGTTCATCATCGCGGTCGCGTGCTCCTGGCCGATGCCGTGCGATATCCGCCGCGTGTGCCGCGATTTTATAGGCGATAATTCCGGCTTTGACATCTTCGCGATTGGGCAGACCTAAGTGCTCCTTGGGCGTGACGTAACACAGCATGGAAGCGCCGTACCAACCGATCATTGCCGCCCCAATGGCTGACGTAATATGGTCGTACCCAGGGGCGAAATCGGTCACCAGCGGCCCCAGTGTATAGAACGGAGCCGCGTGGCACATCTCCAGTTCTTTTTCCACCTGCATCTGGATCTGGTCCATCGGAATGTGTCCAGGCCCTTCGATCATCACCTGCACATCGTAATCCCAGGCCTTGCGCGTTAGTTCGCCCAAGGTTTTCAATTCTGCGAATTGGGCCGCATCGCTGGCGTCTGCAAGCGAGCCAGGCCTGAGCCCGTCCCCGAGCGAGAAGCTGACGTCGTGCTTTTGAAAGATTTTGCAGATCTCGTCGAAATGCTCATACAGAAAGTTCTGCTTGTGATTCTTCACCATCCACTCTGCGAGAATCGCGCCGCCTCGGCTGACGATTCCGGTAATGCGCTTAGTGGTAAGCGGAATGTATTGGACCAGCACCCCGGCGTGAATGGTCATGTAATCGACGCCCTGTTCGGCCTGTTCCTCGATCACTTCCAGCATCACGTTCAGGTTTAGATCTTCGACGCGCCGGACGCGGGTGAGCGCCTCGTAGATCGGCACAGTTCCGATCGGCACGGGCGAGTTCGCGATGATCGCCTTGCGGATGCGCGGGATGTCACCGCCGGTGGAAAGGTCCATCACGGTATCGGCACCGTACTTCACCGAGTACCTAAGCTTGTCCAGTTCGTCGTCTATGTTCGAAGTGGTCGACGAGTTCCCGATGTTGGCGTTAATCTTGCATTTCGACGCAACGCCGATGCACATCGGCTCCAGGTTCTCATGATGAATGTTGGCCGGGATAATCATGCGCCCGCGAGCAACCTCGTCGCGTATCACATCAGGCTCGAGACGTTCGACCTTGGCGATGTATTCCATCTCCTGAGTGATAGTGCCCTTGCGGGCATAGTGCATCTGAGTG
>JANXQZ010000104.1 GCA_025353235.1 Bryobacterales bacterium | reverse complement strand
TTGAATCCCCGCCCCGCCGCTAGGATCCGAACCAGCTATGGTCAACGCTACAGCCGTCACCTTTTCAGAATGACATTTGTGACAAGCCAAGGCGCAGGAAGCGCGCTGGAATTGATGAATGTCGGTGCTATGATGAAGCCTGAATATGCTATCTCCGAGACTACAACTGCGAGTCGCGCAGAAGCAAATCCTCACCCCTGGACTTGTTCAGATGGTGACGGTCCTTCAATTGAATCGGCTCGAATTGAAGGATATGATCACTCAGGAGATTGCAGAAAATCCTGTTTTGGAAGAGTCTGTCGATGGCACAGAGGAGCTAACGCCGGAGGAGGTCCACTCTCTTCTTGAATCCGAGCGCAGCTCCGATCCGGCCGATCAAACGATCCTCGAAACCGTCAACGGCGCAGCTACCGGATTCGAGCTTGATAGCAATCCCGACTTCCGGCCCGAGCCCGAGTTCGACGGAAACGCAAATGTGACCGCGCCGCCGGCCGACGGAGAGGCCATCGAACCGAAGCCCGACAAAGACCCGTTCGACGAAATCGATTTTGGATCGTTCTTCGACGATTATCTCGACCCTGGGTATAAGAGCCCGTCATCCGAGTCAGTCGAGAAGCCCTCTTTCGAGACCTTTCTATCTTCGCCTGTAACTCTCGCCGACCATCTTCACTCGCAGCTCAGCGTTTTGATCATGGCCGAGGAAGTGCGCGATGCGGCTGCCAATGTCATCGGCAACCTCGACGATAACGGGTATCTCACGGTGTCCCTGGAAGAGATCGCCGAATCCGGAGACCACACGCTCGACCAGGTGCAAGAGGCTTTGCGCGTGGTCCAATCCCTGGACCCGGCCGGGATCGCCGCCAAGGACGTGCGCGATTGCCTCCTTCTGCAAATCGAGAGCCGCAACGGCAAGGGCGGAGTGGCATGGAACATTGTTTCCAACTGCCTGAAGCTGCTCGAAACCCGCCAAGTGCGTGAGATCGCGAAGGCGCTGGGCAGGCCGCTCGAGCACATCCATATCGCGATCGACCTCATCAAGCATTTGGATCCGCGGCCTGGCTTGCGCTATTCCGGCGGCGGACCGAGACTGGTTGAACCCGACGTTTATATTTCCAAAGACGGCGAGGATTTTCTAATCCAGCTGAATGACGACGAAATCCCCCAGTTGCGCCTGAACGCTCAATATAAGCGCATGCTCGATCGCGATCATGAGCCGAGCAAGGAGGTCCGCAATTATGTGAAGGAGCGGTACGCGTCGGCGATACAGCTGATGAAGAATATCGAGCAGCGTAAACAGACCATCTTGAAAGTCTGTCAATCCATCGTGCGGCGGCAACTCGATTTTCTTGAATCTGGCATCGATCTTTTAAAGCCCATGATGATTAAGGAAGTGGCGGAGGAGATTGGAGTCCATCCTTCCACGGTCAGCCGGGCTGTATCCAGCAAGTATGCCCATACCCCCCAGGGCGTTTTCGAACTGCGCTATTTCTTCTCCGAAGCAGTGCAGGGCACAGCCGGAAGCGGAACTCCGCTGTTAATTCTGAAGCGTCGCGTGAAGAAGATGATCGAAGAAGAAGACACGCTGCATCCCCTTACGGACGAGCAAATTACGGCTAGACTGAAGTCGGAAGGCATCGATGTCACCCGCAGAACGGTGGCGAAGTATCGGGAAGACATGAAGATCCCGTCCACGCATCAGCGGCGAGTTCGCAATTAGTCAAACATGAATATCACCTACTCAGGGAAACCGGCTGACTTAAAGCCGAAGGATCGAGCCAAGCTAGAGGCTAAGTTGGCTAAGCTCGGCAAAGTGATCGAGCGCAAGGGAGAGAAGGAAGTGCATATTATTCTCTCCCAGGTGCGCCACTTGCACAAAGCGGAACTCACCATGAATGCCTTCGATCATGCCATGGTGGTGTCGGGTTCCGATGGCGACCTTGCTACGGCGCTGGCCGATGCGATCAAGAAGCTGGAAAAGCAGGTTCTGAAATTGCGCGAGAAGTGGCGCGACACTCATCGCCACGATTCAATCAAGCAAAGCGCGCCAGATATCGAGGCCGCTGCGCCCGTCGTCACAAAGAAAAGCGGCAAGCCGAAGGTGGCCAAGACCGATCAGACCAAGGTCTTTCGAGTGGATCATCAGGATGGCCGCAAACCGATGACCCTGGAAGAAGCCATGCTGGAGATGGGCAACTCGCAAGACTATCTGGTCTACCGGGATTCCAAAACGGATCGAGTCTGCACCCTGCTGAGGCGGGGCGACGGGCACCTGGATCTGATCGAAAGCTAGTGGCTAAACCCAAAATCGCGCCCCCTAAAACAACCCGCCCCTCGGAGTTGGTGATCATCACGGGCCTGAGCGGATCGGGCAAGGGCACTGTTTTGAAGGCGCTGGAGGACTTAGGATATTACGCCGTCGATAATTTGCCGATCGGGCTGATCCCAACCTTTGCCGAACTGACCCGTGATTCGGCAAACGCCCGCTGCGCGGCTATCGTGGTAGATGTTCGCGAGGGAGAAGCCCTGCGCCAGCTTCCCTCCATGCTCAAGAAGATCCGGAAGACGGTTCCCATTCGGCTGTTATTCCTGGAAGCCGACGACGCCACCCTCCTACGGCGCTTCAGCGAAACGCGCCGCCCGCACCCGCTCGGCACGGAGCAGTCCGTTGCGAAGAGCATTGAGAACGAACGCGAGCAGTTGGCCGAAATCCGAGAACTCGCCGAGATCATTCTCAACACCTCGAAATTCAACGTGCATGAATTGCGGGAGACGATTGGCGAGAAGTTTCAGAGCGGACGCGATGAATCGAAGGTTCGCATTGACGTCACAAGTTTCGGGTACCGCTATGGCGTGCCCACCGATAGCGACCTGGTGTTCGACGTGCGCTTTTTGCCCAACCCCAACTACATCCCGGAATTTAAGAAGCTGACAGGGCGGCATCCAGGAGTGGCGCGGTACATTCGATCCTTTCCGCAGACCACCGAGTTTATCGAGCGCATTTCGGACCTGCTGCTCTACTTGCTGCCGCATTATATCCGGGAAGGCAAGAGCTATTTAACGGTGGCGTTCGGCTGCACTGGCGGTCACCACCGGTCCGTTATGATTGCAGCCGAGATCCAAAAGCGCTTGAGCCGAGCCGGGTACAAAGTGAAAGAAACGCATCGCGACATCGCGAAAAACTAGGGCAATAATCAACGAGTGCTTGGGCGATTGTGCGCTCATCGAGAACCTGCGGATTTCAGGCCGGGTTAAGCGAAGCTCGTCACGAACCTGTCCTTTTCTCTTTGACAACTCATAACCATTTGGCTATGATTGTTCGGGTGACACCGGCCAATGCCAATAACGTATTCCGGGCTCTCGCCGACCCGACCCGCAGGGCCATTTTCGAGGAGCTGACCCGGCAGGGCGAACAAACCGTCCACGCATTGACTCGCTATGCGGGCGTATCTCAGCCTGCTGTCTCCAAGCACCTCACGGTGCTAAAGCTGGCAAAGCTGGTACGGCATCGTCGCGAGGGACGCGAAACTCACTATCGCGCACGGCCCGATGCGCTGGCGCCGATGGTGTACTGGCTGCGTCACTACGGTGCATTCTGGCGCGACCGGTTTGATCGTCTAGAAGCGCTTTTGGAAAGGATGGAATCATGAGCAATCCAGCAGAGAGTACTCGTACTCTTATGATCGAGAGGGTATTCCAGCACCCGCCAGAAAAGCTGTGGCGCGCGCTCACCGAGAACCCGCTCGTCGCGCAATGGCTACTGAAAAATGACTTCGAACCGGTGGCCGGGCGGAAGTTCCAATTCCGGTCCGAAGCCATGCCGAAGTGGGATGGTGTCATCGACTGTGAGGTGCTGATCGTCGAGCACTTAAAACGGCTCTCCTATAGCTGGAGTGCTTTGGGGCTTGACTCCGTTGTGCTCTGGACGCTGACTCCAGCGGAGGGCGGCACCCACGTTCGCATGGAGCACTCCGGCTTCCGTCTCGACCAGCAGGCAGCGTATCAGGGTGCAAACTACGGCTGGCAGCACTTCTTCGGCGGTCTGGAGCGGGTGCTCGGGGAGCTGGTGTAAGATGACGGCCTCCAAGGGGTTGGTCGCCGGCTTCTGGATCTCGACAGCACTCTTCGCGCTCCAGATGAGCTTCACCGCCTACGCCCAGCTGCGGCTCCCCCAGGTGGCCGAGGTTTTCGCCCACCTCGGCTTCCCTGCCTATTTCCGCATCGAGCTCTCGTGGGCCAAGCTGGCGGGCGTGGCCGCACTGCTCGTCCCCATGGTCCCCGCGCGGCTCAAGGAGTGGGCCTACGCCGGCTTCGCCATCACGCTCTTCTCGGCGCTGGTCGCCCACCTCGCCGTCGGCGACGGGGTCGAGGCGTGGATCTGGTCGGTGGGGACCGGGGTTCTGTGGGGCGCGTCGTACTTCTTCTTCCGTCGGCTCCAGGCCGGCGCGGCCGCGCACTAGTCGGTGGCGGCAGCATCCAGCGTCAACTGGGCGCACCGCCAACGGAGCATGGGCTAAAAGATTCGTTCCTGCTTCTTCAATGTTCCAAACGTTCCCACATTCGAGATCGCAAACGCTACCCGATATTGCGTCTCGTCCCGCGTCCCGATGTTGAACCGTCTGTACTCGACGCTAACTCCGCAACAGTCGGTGTTGTACGTCGCTTCCATGGTAGAGAACTGCACCAGCCCGCGCTTGAAATCGTAGTACGAACTGAAGGCGGCGTTCCAGCCCTTCCGATTCTGATTGCCAAATCCGATCAAGCCCCGAAACTGGTTCGAACTGGGCGACAGCACCGGGTCGCTCTTCACCACGTAGTGTCCCAGCGAAACGAAGTAGCTAGACCAGCGAGCGTCAGCCGTGAATCCGCTGTTGGAAACGCCGCCTCGCAGGGGGTCGTAATCGGTCCGCCACTCCACGCCGATTTTCTGCTGAACCCGCAGCACGGAAACGATCGGCGAGTAGTTGCGCGGCCCGTCCAGAAACGCAAACCCAGTCAGATCCGACTCGCTCTCGACGATATTGCGATGCCCCGGAACCACCGCGCCGCCGAACGTGGGATCGAAGTAGCGCGCCTGCGACAGCTCCCAGCTCACCACCTCGTTCACCGCTCCATCCGCGCCCTTGACGAAGAACCGGTTCGCGAGCGAATACCTCACTTCGTTGGTATTCGAGAGCAAGTCAGTCTGATCGAACCGAATGATCCGCTCGAAATCGTTCACGCCCGTCACGTAATGATATTCGGCTCGCGGCTCGATCACGTGCTTCACCTTGTCGCCCATCCACTTGGGAGCTTTATAGATCCGGGCGAGCGAGGGCATGATCAGGTCCACCTCCACTTCTCTTGCGCTTCGGGTGAAGTTGTTGCCCGTGACGACGCCATCCTGAAAGCTGGAGCCGTAGTGAGTTTCGTGCGCCGAGAAACTCGGAACCAAGCTGAAACCCTTCCAATAGAGAGCCGTGGTGATTCGAGGGTTGAGGTCAACCCGGTCGACAAACTGGCGAGTCTGGAATTCCGGCTCTGTTCGACGGAGCAAGCCAGCGCTCGAGTCGAGCGAGATCCAGAGGGGCAAGCCCTTGTCCCAGATTTGATGATCTCTGCTCAGAAACTGAAGCTCTGGGAGTTTGCCGATAATAATCTTGTCGTCTGGAGCCGAGCTCTGAAACTGCTCCTCGCGATCAACCACGACATTGAACCCATAGCTCGACCAGTGCTTCGTGATAAACCCCTCCGAGCGAGATTCTGAAAAGATGGCCTCGTGGAAGCTTTCGGTAAACGACTGCCGGAACAGGAAAGAGGACAGGTAATTGATCTCTCCCCTCGCCAGCCATCCGTTGCCCAAGTCCGAACGACCCTGGACCGACAGCAATTCACCGCCTTGTTTCTGGATGATATCGTTCCCGTTTCCATCGGCTCCGATCTTGATTCCCCGATCGTTAACTGCGTACAAGCTGACATTGAAATCGGTTCCGGGCTTGACCTTGCCGCGGAAATCCACCGTATGGGCAAGTCCCCGCTGCGTGAAGTATTGCGCCCGGTACAATGCATCGTAGCTCCGGTTGATCGCCCAATAGTAACCCGCCCCGACCATGTATCCTCGCAACGAACTATGCCCCGCGTTGGGTGTTAAGAACCCGCTTTTGCGCGGAGATTTTTTGAGCGATTTATAGAGCGCCGGCGCATAGAATACGGGGATCCCGCGGATGCGAAAGCTGGCATGGTAGGCGATCGCGTGCTCGCCCGGGATCACTTCGAACTTAGGCCCGCGCAGAGTCCACCAGGGGCGAGGCACTTTGCAATCGGTGATGAAGCCGCTGTGCAGAATGTATTTTTCGTGAATTCGCTCGGCCCACTCGCCCTGAAAATAGAAAGGGTTGCTGGTTGTAAGAATGCCTGGCCGCGATTCGATCTTAGCTGGCGACGTCCCGCGCACGTCGTAAAACTTTCCCGTCTCCGAGTCCACGTTGTAATCCGCATGGTCGCACTCGATCTTGTCCCCGTTATAGAAATGCTGAAACTTGACGCTGCCCTTCGCTTGAACTTGGCCGGTTTCCGAGTTGTAATCCACTGAATCGGCCTGAAGCGACATCTCGGTAGTCTCGATTTTTACATTGCCTCGGAGCCGTCGCCACTCGCCTTCTACTTCTTGCGTGGTCGCCTCCACGTTCATGTCCTTGGGGCCAGGGGCATCCGGCCGGAGAACCCGAATTTTTTGATTGGGATTGGCAGGATTCACCTGAGCGGCGGCGGGAGGCGGGGGAACGAAGGGCGGTCTATAGACTTGAGCCGAGGCCCAAAAAGAATTTGAGAGGATCCAGGCAACAAGCGCACTTAGTATCGACGAAGAAATTGCGTGACATTTTCGCCCATTTATGTTACGAACATTAATAGGGTCTTCTCCGGGCAACAGCGTGGATAGGCTAACGGGGAGGCTCAACCGAAAACCGTAGCACGGAATTCGGAACGGCTGCAACACTGTTCGAAGATATTTTGCTCCAACGAAGCGGGTGCCAAAATGAATTGCCACTATTGCCGTGCCTCAAACACTGCCGACGATCATCGCTGCCAGCGTTGCGGCCGTCGTCTGGACGATGCCGCCGGTCCATTTGCCCGCCCCGCCTACGGTCGCGGGTCGGCAGCGCGGGCCCTGGAGTATGAACCCGAGCAGCCTGCGCCTGCACTGGCGGGCGTAGCGAACGAAGGCGAACCGCGACCGGCTCCCTTTCAGCCATCCCTGTTTAGCAGCCGCGTTGTATCGTTTCAATCCTATGCTCCGGAAGCCGTCGAGTCTAAGCCGCGCACCCACGTTTCGTCGGGTCGTTTACGATCCAAGCGTCCTATCCCCGGCCAGGAAAGCTTCAACTTCGATACAGTGATCACTCAAGTGCAACCACTGGCGATTGCGCCCGAACCCGTAATAGGCTGTGACGCGCACGTCGCCCTTCCGGTTCACAGGATTATGGCTGCGGCTCTCGATTTAAGTTTGGTGATCGTGGCAGTGGCGCTGTTCCTGCTGGTCTTCCTTCTTGCTGGAGGGCAAGGGGTGCTGACCCTGCATACGGCCCTGTTCAGCGCCCTGGCTGCTGGGATATTCTATCTGCTGTATGAATTGCTCTGGTGCTTTGCGGATTTAGATACTGCGGGAATGCGCTGGGCTCAATTGCAGCTAGTCACTTTTGAAGGGCGCAGGCCGACCCGCGACCAGCGTCTGCTCCGTGCTGCCTCCGGCTGTCTGAGTTTGTTGGCGGCCGGCTTGGGAGTGATCTGGGCCTTCGTGGACGAAGAGTCGCTCACTTGGCACGACCATATCTCTAAGACGTTCCCGACGCCGTACTAAAAGCCGGCTTTCTAGCGGCTCGTACCGATATTAGTCACCGCGCGCAAGCTTTTCATAGATTGCCCTGGCTTCGGCAATCCTCCGAAGAGCTTCGGCTTTGTTCTCGCTTGTCGGGAATTTCGCATCCTGCTCCGCCCATCGCTCCAGGAAATCTAGCTGGTCCTGAAACAATCGCGCCGATTCGGCAGAGGGTGCTGGCCGTCCCGGCATCTCTAGATAGACGGGCGAAGAATGGGCGAGCACCGGCATCTTCCACCAAGTGGCGCCGTACTCCAGCATCTTTCGCCCATGCGCCCGCACCGCGATCCATCCCCCGCGATCCACTTCGACAGCTTCATCGATTGTGGCAGTGGAGTGCGCACCGGCAGGCTTAACACTGCGGATGACTTTGCCGTTATATACGATCTCCAGTTGATCGTAGGGCTCCAGAGATTCCGCCCGCGCGTGAACCCGCAGCGCCGCTTTGCCAACTGGCAAGTGCAACGTATCGCCAGGAAGCTGCCCATTCACCGTGAACTCAAGCAGGGGATAATCGCTTGCAAAGGTACGTCCTTTGCGAATCCCTTCAATCCACGAATCGTAGGTGAGTGGGCCGTCCGTCTTCACGTAAGTCCGGGCGCTGCCCATGGGAGGATTGAGCCCCATCTTGTCGGAACCTGACGAAATCGCCAGCCGGAACCCGCAGTTCAAGTAGTGGTAATAAACCTCGATCGGAGCCATCGAGTACACGCGGGGTCCGTACATTTTGTAGACCTCCACCAGAATCGGATGATGCTTAAACGGATCGCCCGTCGTCAGCAAATCGATGGAATCGATTCGGCCGAGCGCGATGTCGAGCGGAGCTTCCAGCGAAGGATACGGCCAGTGCGCCCAACTCACCAGCGCCCCTTGCGCATGTGCGTCGTCGGCGGCATCCAGCATCATCGGCCAGTCGTACCCGCCTACGCCGCTCTCCCGCAAGCCGCCGACCGACACCGGCCACACGATGCTGGTCAGGTTCTGCAGGAGCAGATGCGCCAGCAATCCGTGCCGGAACTCCTCGCCCACTTTGACGAAATGCAGCACGTCTGAAACGGGCGAAAGCTTGCCAGTGAAATGTTCGACGTTCTCAAAGTTGCCGTCTCCGGGACGGCCGGTTTTGTATCCGCTCTTCAACAACAGCAGGCTGCACACGCGCAACCCTTCGCACTCCATTTGATATCTCACGCCGGAGGGATCCGGGAAGTGCATGTGCGTGTCGCCTGGATACCAGCCGCGCGCCTCGAAGTCCGCGAATTTCTTTAAGGGCAAGGTGACCGCCGATCGCTCCGCCTTCTCGATCACAACTGGCAGGTCGATCGTCTCGTACTCAAAGCCTTTGTTGGCGTGAAAATTGTAGCGTCCGGGTGGAAGGTCAACCTCCGCTCCGTCGTACACCAAGGCATGCACCTCCAGAGGCGTGACTTGGCCGTCTCCGAGGATCAGATCATTGGCATTGCGGCGGGTCTGGTCCGGGTACGGCAAGTGTCCAAGCGGTGCAAAGTAATCTCCCGCGCTATTTGTGATGCGCAGCCTCAGACCGGTTGGCCTGCCGTCCTCTGCCCGGATACGCATGGTAATCCGCGCCAAGCCAGGCAGCGGCTGGCGTGTAGCATAATCACCATAAGCCAGGAGCGCGCAGAATACGGCTGCGCCGAATATTCGTTTGCCGCCAATCATAACGCCGGAGTTTTACCACACCCGCCACCCCGCACGCAAGCCGTTGATCTTTCTATCCGCCGCACTAGCGGCTGTCTGTTTTGGCCAAGGCATCTCAACCCGCAATGCTCCTCCAGTGCCGCGCGAAGCTTCATCCGGACGGCCATTCCTGGCGAAGTTTGTCGATGTTGCGGCTGCCGCCGGCCTGAATATGCGCTTCACGTCTGGAGGCGAGCAGACTAAGAAATACATCATCGAAGCCAACGGCACCGGGGTAGCCTTCATCGATTTTGACCGGGATGGCAGGCAAGATATTTTCCTGGTCAACGGATCGCGACTGGAAGGTTTCAAGGGGGCCGACGCTCCCACCAATCACCTGTATCGCAACGAGGGCAACCGCAAATTCCGCGACGTTACTCGGGAGACGGGCATGCTTCTTGCGGGCTGGGGCAACGGCGTCTGCGTAGGCGACATCGATAACACGGGCTACGAAGATGTGTATGTCACCTACTGGGGCAAGAACGCCCTCTTCCATAACGATCACGGAAAATTCTCGAACGTCGCCGAACAGCGCGGAGTGGCTGGATCTGGAAAGGAATGGAGTTCCGGCTGCACCTTCCTCGATTACGATCGCGACGGCCACCTTGACCTGCTCGTCACCAGCTATCAACAGTTCGATGTACAGAAGACTCCCGCGCCGGGCAACGGAGCGAATTGCGAATGGAAGGGCATGCCCGTTTTTTGTGGACCTCGCGGCTTGCCGTTCGGGAAGGTCACTCTCTATCACAATCGCGGCGATGGCACATTCGAAGATGTTTCGATCAAGGCCGGCGTGCGCGGCCCGGAGGGATTCTACGCGTTCACGGC
>JANXQZ010000101.1 GCA_025353235.1 Bryobacterales bacterium | reverse complement strand
ATTCCGTTTCCGGTTTATGTGCGCGCATCGTTCGGAGTACGGGGCGCGAATTTTCCCGCAGTGCTGAGGGCGCTGGTAGCTTGCGGCTGGTTCGGCATTCAATGCTGGATTGGCGGCCAAGCAATTTACTCCATGCTGAGCATTGTCTGGCCGAGCGCTGCCCGGAATCCGAGCGGGCTGTGGGTTTGCTTTTTCGCTTTCTGGCTGCTGAATATGTGGGTGGTCTGGCGCGGCATTGAGACGATCAAGATCCTGGAGGGGATCGGCGCTCCGTTCATGCTGGCCGTAGGGCTGCTATTGCTTTTCTGGATCACGGGCAAGGCAGGCGGCATGGGTCCGGTGCTGAGCACGCCGAGCAAGTTCCATACTGGCGGCGAGTTTCTAAAGTTTTTTGTTCCGTCGCTCACGGGCATGGTGGGATTCTGGGCTACGGTGGCGCTAAACATCCCGGATTTTACGCGCTATGCCAAATCGCAACGGGCGCAAGTGATCGGCCAGGCGCTTGGACTTCCAGCCGCGATGACGCTGTACTCGTTTATCGGAGTTGCGGTGACGTCCGCGTCCGTGGTGCTCTTCGGCGAGGCCATCTGGGACCCGGTCGCATTGCTTGGACGGTTCCATCAGCCGGTGATCGCATCCATCGCCCTAGTGGCTCTGCTGATCGCGACGCTGAACACGAATGTTGCGGCCAATGTAGTGTCGCCCTCGAACGATTTTTCAAACCTCAATCCGCGGTTGATCTCGTTCCGCACCGGTGGCCTGATCACCGGCGTGCTCGGCATCGCGATGATGCCTTGGAAGCTGCTCGGCGATTTCAGCGCGTACATTTTTGGCTGGCTGGTCGGCTATTCGGGCCTGCTTGGGCCCATCGCAGGCATTATGATCGTCGACTATTTTCTAGTCCGCCGCAAGCAGTTGAACGTCGCGGATCTGTATCGGCGGAACGGATTGTACGAATATCAGAATGGAGTCAATTATCGCGCCTTGTTCGCACTTGGAGCGGGCATTGTGGTTGCTCTGGTGGGCTTGGTTGTGCCCGCGTTACGCTGGCTGTATGACTACGCTTGGTTCATCGGGTTCGCGGTGGCAGGCGTAGCCCACTACGCTTTAGGAGAAGCAGCATGATTGCGACCGAAACTGAAGTTCAGGAACTCTCGTTTTACACGGGTGGACGATGGGAGAAGGGTCGGCCCGATTCGCTGCGCCCCGTCACCAATCCGACCACTGGCGACGTGATTGCCCGCGTGCCGTACGCGGATGTGAGCGAGGTGAACCGGGTTGTTGAGACCGCCCACGCCGCCTTCCTGCAATGGCGCGAAGTTCCCGTTGTGGATCGCGTCCAGGTGTTGTATCGCTACAAGACACTGCTCGAAAAGAACGTCGACGAGATCGCGCGCATTCTTTCGAACGAGAACGGCAAAACGTTTGACGATGCCAAGATGTCCGCCAAGCGCGGGATTCAGATGGTGGAAGTCGCGTGCGGCATGCCCAGTCTGATGATGGGCGACTCGTTACATGAGGTGTCCCGCGAAATCGACTGCCACTCCATCCGGCAGCCGCTGGGCGTGTGCGTCGGCATCACGCCCTTCAACTTCCCGGCGATGGTGCCCATGTGGATGTTCCCCTTCGCCATCGCGTGCGGCAACAGCTTCATCCTGAAGCCGTCGGAGAAGGTTCCCATGACGCCCACGCGCACAGCGGAACTGCTGCATGAGGCGGGCGTGCCTGCGGGAGTCTACAACTTGATTCACGGCGACAAGGTATCGGTGGACGCGCTCATGGCGCATCCGCTGGTGAAGGCAGTGTCTTTCGTCGGCTCCACTCCGGTTGCGAAATACGTGTACGCGACTTCGGCGGCGCATGGCAAGCGCGTGCAGGCGCTGGGCGGCGCGAAGAATCACTTGGTGGTGATGCCCGATGCAAACCTCGACAAAACCACCGATGCGATTATCAGTTCGGCATTCGGCGCAGCGGGCGAGCGTTGCCTCGCGGGAAGCATTCTAGTTGCAGTGGGAGATGTAGCCGACCCGTTGCTCGATGTATTGGTGCGCAAAACAAAGAGCATGAAAGTGGGTGCCAGCCTGGATCCCGGCGTGGAAATGGGCCCGCTGGTGACTGCGGATCATCATAAGAAGGTCGCCGGATACGTGGAGAGAGGCGTTGCCGAAGGCGCGGTTCCGCTCTGCGATGGCCGTGATAAAATCTCGCAAAATGGCGGCTTCTTTCTAGGCCCCACCATCTTCGACCACGTCACGCCGGAGATGACCATCGCGAAGGAAGAGATCTTTGGGCCGGTGCTTTCGGTGATGCGCGTGGACACGCTGGACGCGGCCATCGAGCTAGTGAATAGCTGCCCCTTTGGGAACACCACGTCCATTTTTACCAGTGACGGCAAGGC
>JANXQZ010000089.1 GCA_025353235.1 Bryobacterales bacterium | reverse complement strand
GGCCGCGAATTGCCTTCACAATCTCTTCCCGCCCGCGCCGATCCGCGATCAAAATGGTAGCCGAGTTGATTCCGTTGGTGGATTGCTCCAGCTTCTTGCGCAGCGGGGGCGGCACTTCCTCAACCGATCGGAATACCCTCGTCTTATCTCCCACCGAAATGAAGATGGTCGAGGTCTTGACTGTGACACGCGGCATAAATTTGCACTCTTCCCACTAAGAATCCACGGCAACGGACGCGGTTGCCACCACGGGCAGCCTATGCTGGCTCAGCGCCGTGCTGCCTACATTTCCTGCATGGTCCAATATAACCTGAATAAACCCCAGCGCGGCTTTCGACAACGCCTTATCCTTCCGATAGATCAACCCTACGCGGCGAATCATCGGCTCGGGACCGAGAGAAACGATCGATAATTTTCCGCGCGCCACTTCCTCGCTGCAATGCGAGGCTGCCAGGAAAGAAAAGCCCAGCCCGGCCATTACGAATCTCTTGATCATCTCGGTGGAATCAAGTTCCATCGAAATCTGCAACTGGGTTTCGGCGGGCTCCAGCCACCCGTTGAGACGCGTTCGCGTGGTCCCGGATTTTGGCAAGAGCAACTGGAAGCCGATCAAATCGCGCGGCAGAACGAACTTCTTGCTCACGATGGGGTGGTTGGCCGGCACCAGCAATTTGATCTCGTCGGAATGGATCTTCGCGATCTGGAGCCGCTTCTCCTCCACAGGCAACTGCGTGATGCCAAAATCGGCCAGGTTGTCGAGCACGGCTTCCACAACGCGTGCGCCATAGGAGCGGTCAACCAGCATTTGAACATTGGGAAACTGCTTCTTGTATTCGGAAAACACTTGCGGCAGCACGTAGATGCAGGTGGCTTCGTTAGCAGCGATTACGAGTTCGCCGCGAGGAACGCGGTCCAATTCGTTGATCGTGTCCTGGGCGCGGCGCCGGAGATCCAGGATTTGTTCGGCATAATCGGCGAAGATTTTCCCCGCTGTGGTAAGGGCGATTTTTGTTCCCAGACGCTCGAAGAGAGTGCTGTTCAACTCCTGCTCGAGCTGGCGCACTTGGGCGCTAATCGCAGGCTGCGTGCGATAGCACGTCTGAGCGGCTTTCGAAAAGCTTTTCAGGCGGACGATCTCGAGAAACGTGTGGAGCTGGTCGAGGTCCATGGCGCAAGAAGCCGACGAGCCCTGTTGCCCCATCCAGGCTATTTAACCTATTGTAACAAGCGAGGAGCGATAAAGGCACGGTCCGCTGCTGGCTGAGCAAATTTGGCCTTTGCCGGGGGTCTGCAAACCTAATGGTCCTAATCGGAGACTATCAGACGCAGCTCGGAAGTACCACGATCACAGTTCAGCAGCGATAAATGAGAGTTCTCATGTTGAGACACATTTGAGTTCTATTCTTGCTACCAACGATGGCGTTAGCCCAGCCGTTTGATCAGATGGTCAAGTTGACAAGCCGTTGGCTCACGATCAGCATTTCGTCACGTGATGTGTTAAGTCCCTAGCGTCCAGCAACTTAGGAACAAAAAGCACCCCCCTGTGTCTAAAGACCTGTGCGCCGAATTCGCTGGTCTGATCCTCAACCGGACGACCCGTCAGGACAAGCCGTCTGGCGTGCCCCGGCCCGGTGCTGGAAGGGATCTTGC
>JANXQZ010000076.1 GCA_025353235.1 Bryobacterales bacterium | reverse complement strand
GAGAACTTATCATGAGCGAATTTCCATACTTCACGGAAGAGCACGATCTCATCCGCCAAACAGTGAAGCGGTTCTGCAGGGAGGAGATCGCGCCCTACGCGGAGGAGTGGGACCACGCAGGCATTTTCCCGCGCGAACTTTTCAGGAAGGCCGCAAACCTCGGGCTGTTCGGCATCCGCATCGATCCCGAGTGGGGCGGCAGCGGTCTGGATTGGTGGGCCAGCGCGGCTTACCTGGAATCGATGGCGTATTCGGACAGCGGCAGCGTAAACATGGGTTTGTTTGTTCAATCGGAGATTACGCTTCCGGTGCTGGCCGAACTCGGGACTCGCGAGCAGAAGGAAGAATTCTTGCGGCCCGCGATCCTGGGCGATACTATCGCAGCGCTCGGGATCAGCGAACCTGGGGGCGGGTCCGATGTGGCGGCTTTGAAAACTCGCGCCCGCGTGGATGGCGACCATCTGGTGATCTCCGGCCAGAAGCTCTGGATCACCAATGGCACGCGCGCCGACTTCATTATCCTGGCGGTGCGCACGGGTCCCGAAGGCTACAAGGGCGTGTCGCTGGTTCTCTTTCCTACTGCAACCAAGGGATTCTCGGTGGGCAAAAAGCTCAGCAAGGTGGGCAATATGGCATCCGATACCGCCGAGCTGTTTTTCGACGAGTGTCGGGTACCTGCGCGTAATGTTCTAGGCCAGATGAACAAAGGCTTCTACTACATCATGGAGAACTTTCAGGGGGAGCGGCTGGCGTCAGCGCTCCTGACGCTTGCGGGCATGGACAAGCTGGTGCGGGATGCGATCGAGTACGGGAAACAACGTCAGGCGTTCGGCCATCCGATCGGCCATAATCAAGTTTGGCGTCACCGCTTTGCGGAGCATTTGACTAGTATCGAATCCGCGCGGTGGCTAACGTATCGCGCGTTGGATTTGACGAATCGCGGCCAACGTTCGGTGAGGGAGATCACGATGGCCAAGCTGTTGACCTCAGAACTTTCGCAGAAAGTATCTTACGATTGCATGCAGATATTTGGCGGCTTTGGTTATACGACGGAATATGCCGTGGGCCGCACGTGGCGCGACATGCGCTTGAATACGATTGGCGCGGGAACGTCTGAGATTATGAAAGAGATTATCGCGAAAGAAGAGAAGCTCTAGGCATGAACCAACAATCACATGTTTGTGGGGCAGGCAATCTTGCCTGCGGACACGCTTTCCAGCGTGTCCAACCGGCTGGAAAGCCGGTTGCAGCCAAGATTGGCTGCCCCACAAAGCAACATAGACGCAACCAAAATTCGTCGCGGGAGGGTAAGAAAACAGAATGGGGTAGTACACAGATAAGCGATCGGGTGCTGTAGTATATGATTCGCATTGCTAATGGACAAGGCTTCTGGGGAGACTCCCTGGAAGCGCCGCTCGAACAGATCCGGCGTGGCCCGATTGACTATTTGACTCTCGACTATCTGGCCGAGATCACCATGTCGATCCTCCAGAAGCAGCGGACTCGCGATCCTCGCGCCGGGTATGCTCGCGACTTCGTCGAGATGGTGGCCCGCGGGGCGCGCGATATCCTGGATCGCAAGATTAAGGTGGTGGCGAATGCGGGAGGCGTGAACCCGCGAGCCTGCCGCGACGCAGTTGCCAAAGCTCTGGATACACGCGGGGTGAAGCTTGCAGTGGTGGCGGGCGACGATATCCTGCACCGCTTGGACGAGTTCATCCGAGGGGGATTCCCACTCAAGAGCCTGGACACGGGCGAACCGCTCTCGAATATTCTACCGGCCGTGCAGAGCGCTAATGTGTACTTCGGCGCTGCGCCCATTGCCGAAGCGCTGGATAAAGGCGCGCAGTTCGTGATCACCGGGCGCTGCACAGATACAGGTCTTGTGCTTGGGCCGATGATCCACGAATTCAAGTGGGCGCTTGACGATTGGAACAAGCTTGCCGCTGGAACTATTGCCGGACACACGGTGGAATGCGGCGCTCAATGCACGGGCGGCAACTGCCAAGTGGATTGGGAGTCGATCCCGGACTTGGCTGGCATTGGATACCCGATCATCGAAGCCAGCGCAGATGGTTCGTTCGTGGTTACGAAGCATGCAGGCACCGGCGGACGCATCACCGTGGCCTCCATCAAAGAGCAGTTGCTCTACGAATTGGGAGACCCGCGTGGATACATCACGCCGGACTGCGTGGCCGATTTCACGAGCATTCGCCTGGAACAGGACGGGCCCAATCGTGTTCGTTTTTCGGGCATCGAAGGCAAGCCCGCAACGGATTCGTATAAAGTCTCAATCAGCTATTCTGCGGGTTTCAAGGCGATTGGCATGCTTGCTTATTCGTGGCCCGATGCATATCAGAAAGCTCAGGCGGCAGACCGCGTGCTGCGTCAGCGGCTGGATCGCTTAGGGCTAAGCTTCGATGCGATCCGCAGCGAATTCGTCGGCGCCAACGCGTGCCATGGACCGCTGGCCGGCGAACCTTCTTCCGAAATCGCAGAGGTGGTCTTGCGCGTGGGCGTGCGCGGGCCTGACAAAGCCGCCATCGAACGATTCACCAAGGAACTGGCCCCGCTTGCACTGAATGGTCCTCCGACGGTGACGGGGCTCGGAAGCGGCCGCCCGAAAGTGGAAGAGATCGTCGCGTACTGGCCAGCGCTGATTCCAAAGACGTGCGTCGCGCCGCAAGTTTCAATTCAGGAGTCGTGAGCCATGCCTCTTATCCAGCTTCGAAAAATCGCGCACGCCCGATCGGGCGATAAGGGCGACACCGCGAACGTCGGGCTTATCGCGCTGAAGCCTGAATACTATCCGATCCTGGCCGATCAGGTGACGGCAGCCAGAGTAAAGAAACACTTTGAGGGAATTTGTTTCGGGGCGGTAGAACGATTTGAATTGCCGAACCTGGGAGCGTTGAACTTTTTGCTCCACGAGAGTTTGGATGGCGGAGGAACGCTCTCGCTAAAAGCCGACGCGCAAGGCAAGACGTACAGCGCGGCCTTATTGCGCATGGAGATCGAGGTTGATTCTCTATAAGGCCGAAAAATCCATCGCACGTATCACTTTGAATCGTCCCGAGAAGCGCAACGCGCTGAACGCGGAGATGATTCGAGAGTTGAAGGCGGCCATGACTGCCAGCGCTGCCGACTCGTCGATACGCGTGGTGCTGCTAGCTGGAGCGGGTAAGGACTTCTGCTCTGGGGCGGACTTGAGCGGAGTTCTGGAATCCTTCGATTCCGGCCCGATTGAGAACATGGCCGACGCTCGCCAAATGGCCGACCTGTTCCTGCAAATGCGTCATCATCCGTGTCCGGTAGTTGCGGCCGTGCGCGGGCGTGCTCTGGCTGGCGGCTGTGGACTTGCGACGGCGGCGGATGTCATCCTCGCTTCGGAAGGGTCGCAGTTTGGCTACCCCGAAGTGAACATCGGCTTCGTTCCGGCCATGGTGATGGCGATCTTGCGGCGCTCCGTTTCGGAGAAGCGCGCTTTCGAACTGATTGCGATGGGAGAGATTGTTTCGGCAAGAACCGCGTTTGAGATTGGAATGATTACCCGCGTGCTGGCCGAGGCAACGTTCGATGAGCAGGTGGAAGCATTTGTAGCGAAGCTAGCGGGAAAGTCGGGGTCGGCCGTTAGTTTATCGAAGCGGTTGCTCTATCACATGGATGCGATGGGATTTGAGACTGCGGTCGAGGCTGGCGTCCAAGTGAACGCTATCGCTCGCACAACTGAGGATTGCAGGCGCGGGATCGAAAACTTTATCGGGCGCTAGATTCCGCAGGATCTACCCTGTTCAAGCGTTGTTCGTGAATCAGCACCATCCGCGCAATTGGTGCGATCAGCTCGGTTGTCAGCTTATCCATCCGCTGACCGAACCCGTCCATGCGTTCCTCGAACTTATCCATGTCTTCTGTCAAGGTGTTGACGTGGTCCGTAAGCGTGTTCATGTGCTCGGTGAGCCGATTCATATTCTCGGCAAGCTTTGCTGTCTCAACTTCCAATGCCCTATGCATAGCTACGTTCAATTCCAACGATTGGGCCAAAGCTTCGTGGCGCTCCGTTAGTCGGTCCAAACGTTCATCCGTAGTCATGGCTTGAGTATGCCATAAAAAACGGCCCGTCCGGAACCTACCGGACGGGCCGTTGCTCAACTTCGATTAATCCTTCCTAGAAGGCGTATCGTAGGCTGAGTTGGAAGGTACGCTCGAAGTTTTTGTTTGTTACCTTACCAAAAGTTCCGCTGTTCGGGTTCGTATCCGGT
This sequence comes from Bryobacterales bacterium, assembly GCA_025353235.1. GTDB lineage: Bacteria > Acidobacteriota > Terriglobia > Bryobacterales > Bryobacteraceae > JANXQZ01. The sequence continues at coordinate 1,563 of JANXQZ010000076.1, read as the reverse complement.
CCGTTCCAGTTCGGATGGTTCGGAATGTTATACACCTCGCCACGGAACGTGACGCCCTGATGCTCGCCGATTGCAAACGTCTTGAACAATGAACCGGTCCAATTCTGGAATCCTGGTCCGTACAGCAGATTGCGATTCCGCTGCGTAGTGAACGTCCCCGGGGCCGGCTTTACGAATGCTGCCGCGTTGAAGTATGTCTTAGGATCGGATCCTACACCCGTTGCCGAAAAGCCGGGGTCAGATTGGTGGGGATCGCCGACCACATTGTAAATGGTAGCGGGCATGCTGTTCTGTCCATTGCCGGCTCCAATGCCTGCGATATCGTCGCCGGTGCCGACGGTGAACGGTGTTCCGGTCTGGAACTGCGACAACAGGGTAACCTGCCAGCCCCCGAGCGCTGTCTTGGTGAGCCCGGTGCTACTACGGAAGATCGGCAACTCATAGATGACGTTGCCCACGAAAACATGTCGCCGATCATAGTCCGAAGGCCCCCAAACAAAGCTGGCGTCGCGAGGATTGGGCAAAATGTCGCGCTGCTGCGAGCCATCGTCGCTGCTCTTTGACAGCGTGTATGCCAAACCGTAAGTTATGCCTTTGGAGAACCTTTTGTTGTAACTAACCTGCAGGCCGTTGTATATCGCGTTGCCGTCGTTGTTGGTCACACGGATCGTACCGTATCCCTTGTACGGACGCAGATAGTCGGCGTTGATGCCCGGGTTTGCTTGAACCGTGCCGGGCAGAAGCGCATTGATGTTGCGTTCACGTTGTTGGTGCAAGGCACGGCGGCCGACATATGCCGCTTCCACTGTTCCGAAGCGGGTCTCGCGCTGCACGGTCGTATTCCATTGGTAAGATTCCGGATTCTTGAAGATCGGATCCTGCGAGGTAACGATCAGCGGGAAGTTGATGTTGCCGCCGCCGGACCCCCCAGGCGAATCCACCAGGCCATTCGAAACCGCAATGGTAGGCTGGAACGGCGGATTGCCACCCAGGAACACCGAGTCGCTTACGCCCACCCGCGAGAAATAACGTCCCGCACCGGCGCGAAGAACCATTTTTTCGCTGAGCGAGTAGGCGAAACCAACGCGCGGCTGGAAATCGTTGTAGTGGATCTGCGAGTACGATTTTCCACCTTTGAACAGACGGGCGAACTGCGGGTCGTTCGCCGCAGGGAAGCGGCCCTTGGCGGCATCGGTAAAGCCGCTGCCAGGGATAATCAGGCCGTTGTATATGTCTCCTGATCCCGCGATTATGTAGCCCGTTTTAGGATCCTGACGCACGGCTTTCGCCGGATCGTAAGATGCAGGATCGAACACCGACATGTTGCGCCACAGGCTGAAATACGGCTGGATAACCGTATAACGCAGACCGAGATCCAAATGCAGTTTGGAGCTTACTTTCCAACTATCGTTGACGAAGGTTTCAAACATGTTTCCGCGATAAGGCGTGTAGCTACGCGTACCGAGTTCGGCATAGGTATCGAACAAGCCGAGCGCGGCGTTGGCGATAGCGAGGCCCGATCCGCCTGGGCGGGAATCCGTAAATACGAACCGGCCATTCTGG
>JANXQZ010000075.1 GCA_025353235.1 Bryobacterales bacterium | reverse complement strand
GACTCAGCGGCGGGGCCATTCCTCGAGCTGGCGGAATGGTCATTTCGTTCGCGCGCATGAATCGGATTTTGGAGATCGACCTCGATAACGAGCTCGCCGTGCTCCAGCCGGGCGTGGTTAATATCGAGATCACACAAGCCGTGCAGGCGCAAGGGTACTTCTTCGCGCCCGACCCTTCCAGCCAGCGCGCCTGTACCATCGGCGGGAATGTCGCGGAGAATTCAGGCGGCCCGCATACGTTGTGTTACGGCGTGACCACCAACCATGTGCTGGGTCTCGAAGCCGTGCTGCCAGACGGCTCGGTGATCGAAACGGGCGGCACAGGGCCCGACCTGCCGGGCTACGATTTGACCGGCCTGCTGACAGGTTCAGAAGGCACCATGGCGCTGGTTACGAAGATTATCGTGCGCCTGCTGCGGCAGCCAGAGATGGTGAAGACCATGCTCGCCATTTACGACAACGCCGACGATTGCGCCGATACTGTCGCCGAGGTCACCGCCCGCGCGATCACTCCCGCCGCCATCGAGATGCTAGATGGCGTGATGTTGCGCATGGTGGAGGAAGCCACCCACGCAGGCTATCCGATGGACGCGGCGGCGGTGCTGCTCATCGAACTGGAAGGCCTGAAGGAAACGGTGGAAGAACAAGTGGAGCAGATCCGCGAAGCGTGCACTGCCTGCCATGCTCGCGAACTGCGGATCGCACGCACGGCGGAGGAGCGCGAACTGCTCTGGAAAGGACGCAAGAACGCATTCGGGGCCGTGGGCAGGGTTAGCCCGACTTACTATGTGCAGGACGGAGTGGTGCCGCGCACTCAGATCGCCCCCTGTCTCCGGCATATTCAAGAGGTCTCGCGCCAATCGGGCCTAGCTATCAGCAACATCTTTCATGCCGGGGATGGCAACATGCATCCGATCATCATCTTCGATGCCCGCAAGCCGGGGGAGCTTCAGAAGGCTCGAGCGGCGGGCGAGGAGATCCTGCGTTTTTGCATCCGGGTGGGCGGGTCGATCACCGGGGAGCATGGGGTCGGCATGGAAAAAATGGAGCTGATGAGCGAACTGTTTTCGAACGACAGCCTGGAAATGCTCCGCCGTTTCAAGCAGCTATTCGATCCGACGTGCCGACTGAATCCGGGCAAGATGCTGCCAACTGGAAAAGGCTGCCTGGAGATCCGGCAGCCCGCGAGTCTGGTTATCTGACGACTGGCTTGCGTCGTTTTACATCCGGGGTAACCGGCTCTTTGGGAGCCATGTGGAATACGGGGATCAGCGAAAGCCTGTCGTCTGGAGCCGGCCTGCGAACATGCGAAGCCAATTCGTCGTTTAGCGTGGAGACGAATTCCTCGATCTGCTGCTGCATGGCCTCCATTTTCTCGCGCATGTTCAAGATGATCTCAACGCCCGCCAGATTTACGCCGAGTTCGCGGGTCAGTTTGAGAATCACCTCAAGCCGCTCCAGGTCGTCGTCGGTGTACAGGCGGGTATTGCCCTCGCTGCGGGAGGGCGCGAGCAAACCTTCGCGCTCGTAGAGACGCAATGTTTGCGGATGAATTTGGAACTGCTCCGCCACTGCGGAGATCATGTAAGCTGCCTTTGTTCGTGCTTTGGCCATCTCTACACCTTGCTCCATAGCTCTTGCCGCGGATCTTCGGGATGGAGCTGGGCCAATTCGCGGAGCAGCTCTTTGGTTCGCTCATCCTGCACTTTGGGCGCTTGGATCACGACTTCTACAATCTCATCCCCGCGGTGATTCTTGCGGGCGTTCGAGACGCCTTTTTCCCGGAGGCGAAATTTCTGGCCGTTCTTGGTTCCTTGCGGCACTTTCAGCAAAGCCCGTCCATCGATGGTGGGAACCTCGA
>JANXQZ010000051.1 GCA_025353235.1 Bryobacterales bacterium | reverse complement strand
CGGCGCCCGCTTGCGGTACTCCGTGGATGTCGACCCGGATCTCGGCCAAATCTTGGTCCCTCCGCTCTCGCTGCAAACGCTCGTGGAGAATAGCGTCAAGTACGCGGTGGCACCGAGCCGGAGCGGCGGGGACATTTGGATTCGGGGTGATCGTCCGAATGGAGCTATGCGCGTGGCCGTCTCGGATTCTGGCCCTGGATTCGATATGGCCGCCGCGCCTGCAGGCCATGGCATCGAGATTTTGCGGGGCAGACTGGCGGCTCTATTTGACGGCGCGGCCGAGCTCACTCAGGATCGCGAGGATGGGAGGAACACCGTCACGCTCGTGCTACCCCGATGAACGCCTTCTTGGTTGACGATGAGGAGCTGGCCCTCAAGCGGCTCTCACGTTTGCTGGCGGGCCGCGTGGACATAGTTGGAACCAGCCTCGATCCGATAGAAGCCATCGAGGCGATCCAAGAAGCAAAGCCCGACCTCCTCTTCCTCGACATCGAAATGCCGGGAATGAATGGCTTCGAACTGCTGACCCGCCTCGATCCGCAGCCCCTTGTAATTTTCACGACGGCTTACGATCAATACGCCTTACGGGCTTTTGGGGTCAATTCAGTGGACTACCTGCTGAAGCCAATCGAGGTAGAACATCTGGAGCGCGCGCTTTCTAAAATCGAATGCATTCGCGCGGGGGCCGAGCCTAGCGTGAACATGCGCGAGTTGCTGTCCCAATTGGCGGCCGTAACCAAGCAGGCCGTTCCCGCATATCCCGAGCGCATTTCATCTCGTTTGGGAGAACGGGTGGAGTTTGTGGAACTGTCGCGCGTGTCGCATTTTTTCGCCAACGACAAACTGACCTACGCGGCGACGGCCACGAAAGATTTCGTGATCGATTATACGATCCAGGAATTGGAGCAGAGGCTGGATCCCAGGGCGTTTCTGCGCATTCACCGGTCAACGCTGCTGAATCTGAGCTATGTACATGAGCTGCATAATTGGTTCGCTGGGCGCATGGTGGTTCGATTGAAGGACGAGAAACGAACCGAATTAACCGTAGCGCGGGATCGGGTTCGCATCTTAAAAGACAAGCTGGGGATCTGAATCCTGCCATAATAGCCTGCATGCGCTTCGTACTGATTGGCTCCCTGCTGCTCCTGCCCTGTTTCGCGGCTGAAAACGTTGACCTCGGCACCGTAAATCGCATCAAAACCGAAGCCTTCGACAATTCGAAGGTGATGGACCACCTCTCGTACCTCACCGATTGGTACGGCCCGCGGCTGACCGGTACGCCAGAATTCAAAGAGGCTGCCGATTGGGCCGTGAAACGCCTCGGCGAATACGGCCTGCAGAACCCGCACCTCGAAAAGTGGGGTCCATTTGGACGGAGCTGGTCGCTTGAAAAATATTCCCTGGAGATGATCGAGCCGCGCTATTCTCTGCTCGCTGCATCGCCGTTGGCTTGGTCGCACAGCACGAATGGTCCAGTCTCCGGCGAGTTGATTCTAGCTCCACTATCCACCAGCTCCGCCCGGTTCAATTTCAAAACGATGGGGACGGACATCCAAAAATTTAAGGACAAATACAAGGGCAAGCTCAAAGGCAAAATTGTCTTGATGTCGCAGCCTAAGTTCAGTATCGGTGTAGCGAGTGAATACAGCCTTCATCTCCGAAGCCACGACATCGCTCTTAGGCTGCGACATCAAGACAATTTTGCCTTTGAGCTTGCCCTTGTATTTGTCCTTAAATTTTTGGATGTCCGTCCCC
>JANXQZ010000050.1 GCA_025353235.1 Bryobacterales bacterium | reverse complement strand
AGATTTGCAAAAACTCAGACGTCTCCGGGCTTCGCAATAGCATTTTGTACTGGATGCGCCGGAGAAATGCCTCATCTCCCAGTTGATCGGGTTTCAGATTAGTCGAAAAGATCAAAAAGGCGTCGAAAGGCGCAGTCATTTTGCCGCCAGTGAGAAACGTCAGATAATCGATCCGGCGTTCCATGGGGATGATCCAGCGGTTTAAGACCTCAACTGGGCTGCATTTCTGGCGTCCAAAATCGTCAATCAGATAAATGCCGTTATTCGCCTTCAGCTGATAAGGCGCGTCATAAACCTTGGAGACGCCGTTGTAGGTCAGATCCAGCATATCGAGCGTCAGTTCACCCCCGGTCACGATGAACGGGCGTCGGCATTTCACCCAGCGGGCATCGTGAAGCGGATCGAACGTAACGCCCGTCTGCTCGGATTGATCAACCAACTGGTGGTAAACAGGGTCAAACAGTTGCACGATATTACCCTGGCATTCGAGCGCATGCGGGATGTAAATCGGCGTATCGTCGATGTTTTGCAGCGCCTCCGCTAAAAAGGTTTTGCCGTTCCCCGGCTGTCCGTAGATTAGAAACGAATTGCCTGAACCGACTGCCGGGCCGATTTGGGAGAGCAGCTTCGGCGTCACCACCATTCGGCTGTAGGCCTCCGTGAGCGCCTGATTGGTAAGCCAGCCGTCCTGCCTGCGCTGCTGACGCACGAAATAGTTGTACTGATAGAGCGGCACCGGGGCCGGGCCGCTGTACTGGTTGGTCTCTAAATACTCTCGTGCCAGGTTTCGCCCGGCCTCGGAGAGAGCGAACAGAGCCGAGCTGTTTCCCAGGCCGAGAGAGCGCTTTACCTGCAGCAGGTATTGTCGCTTGAGACTCTCGACCAAGCCTTCGATTAGACTGAACTTGACGCCGATGGCCTTGGCCAGATCGCGACCTAAAATGTCTCCTCGAAAATAGAGCAGTTTGAATATTAGCTGTTCGATGAGCGCTGCTTGAAGCCCTGTATCTTCAATCGTTTCGGGCACTGGCGGGACTTGAACGGTGTCGGTGAGGTCAAGGGCTGCGGAGCTCATTTATACCGTGAGTGTGTGCCTTTGCCGCGATCCGTTCAATGAGAAGTTAGTTGTGTTCCACTAAGTGGAGTATCGTAGGCTTGACCGCTCCCTTACGGTCACGGCTCAGTTACGGGTTCGCAGTTACCGAGCCGTGACCGTAAGGGAGCGGTGGTTCGCATAGCTGCTTGGATAAGCTTCGCGAACTTCTTGTGCAACAGCGGTGGCGTTCTCGATATTCACCAACTCGCCCTGCCCGATGCCCGGACACCACCCCGCCGTCTTGTGCCACTCCTGCTTCGATTCCACCAGTTCCGGCCAGAATGGAAACGCCCGGCACTGCACCGGCTTCACCACGTGAATGCCGCAGCCCCCGGCTGTCAAAAAGTGGCACTGCGAAGCGCGAGGGGAACGCAGGCGGATTAAATTCTTGGTCCGGTAAACATACCGGCGCTCGAACTGGGCGGGCGATAGCCCGAGAAACGCGGCGATGCGCAACACGTCCCCCTCCGACAAGTAAACATAACCCTGCTGTTCGCAGCACTTCGTGCAACCCGCTTGGCATTCGAAGCGCAACTTCCAAGATATGATAAATGGCACGCTCGGCGCAGTGCTATGCCCAGAACATGACACAAATTCCTGAAAGCAAATCCCAGCGGCTGATCTCGCTGGACGCCTTTCGCGGGGCCACCATCGCTCTTATGGTGCTGGTGAACGATGCTGGCGATGGCCGGCACGTCTACGGGCCGCTGCAGCATTCGGCCTGGCACGGCTGGACCATCACCGACGTGGTGTTCCCTTCGTTCCTCTGGATCGTGGGGGTCGCGATGACGCTTTCAATGGCGACCCGGCTCGCGGCCGGAGTCACGCGCGGGCAGTTGGTGAAGCAGGTATTTCGGCGCGCGGCGATCTTGTTTGCTCTGGGGCTGTTCCTCTACGGTTATCCGCACTTCGAACTTTCCACGCAACGGATACTCGGCGTCCTGCAGCGCATCGCCATCTGCTACCTAATTGCGGCTTTGATTTATCTCTATTCAGGAGTGCGGGCGCAGATCGTTTGGATCGTATCCCTCCTGACGGGCTACTGGCTTCTCATGACGCTGATGCCGGTGCCGGGTTTCGGCGTCGGACACCTGGATGTCGACGGCAACTTCGCCCATTACGTGGACCGGATCGTGCTGGGCCAGCACAACTATCGGTCGACGAGGACTTGGGATCCAGAGGGCATAATTAGCACGCTTCCGGCGATCGCCACGGCCTTGCTCGGAGTGATGGCGGGCCACATTATCCGCCTCAGGCGGGAACTGGCCGAGCGCACTGCGTGGCTATTCGTTGCAGGCAATGCGCTAATCGCGATTGGGCTGATCTGCGACATTTGGCTCCCGATCAACAAGAAGCTCTGGACCAGTTCGTTTGCATTGTTCATGGCCGGCCTGGATTTCGTTATGCTGGGCATGTTCATCTGGCTGATCGATCATCTGGGATACCAGCGCTACGTGAAGCCGCTGTTCATCATGGGCATGAACGCGATTGCTGTTTACATGGCATCGGAAATATTGGCCGAGACTCTGGACTGGATTCACTGGGGCACGGGAGAGAGTGCGGTGAGCCTGCACGGGTGGTTGTATAACACGGTGTTCGCGCCGCTCGGGTCGCCTGTTAACGCGTCTCTGCTGTGGGCTTTGGTGTACACGCTGCTGATGTACGCCATTGCCTATGTGATGTATCGCAAGAAGTGGTTCTGGAAAGTTTGACGGATAATGGCGTGAGTATGCGATATTTGGCGATCATCTCGATCTTGGCGCTGCAGGGGCAAGCGCAGCATGGGAAGCTCGACGATAAGGACAAGGCGAAGCACCCGTTCATCGGCGACCCCGTGGCAATCGAGGCAGGACACAAGCAGTTCGCAAACGGGTGCGCGGCCTGCCATGGTGCGGAGGGAAAAGGCGGACGTGGCCCTAACCTGCTGGAGCGGCTCCGGTCAGACGAACTTACAGACCCGATTCTCTACCAAGTGATTCAGAAAGGCGTTCCCGGCGGCGGCATGCCCGGGGCGAATCTGTCGGAAAACGAGGCTTGGCAGCTGATTGCGTTCCTGCGGGCAGAGACCTCACCGGCGGTGGAAGGCCGTCCCGGCGGTGATGCGAAGGCTGGGGAAGAAAGTTTCTGGCAGACCGCGAAGTGCGGCGGGTGCCACGCGATTCAAGGGCGGGGCGGACGCATTGGACCCGACCTGACGAACATCGGCGCACTGCGGACGCGGGCGCAATTGCGGGATGCGGTGCTTGCGCCGGACTTGAATCCGGTCCAAGGCTATCAGAGCGCGACGGTAGTTTTGAAGAACGGACAGACGCTGCGCGGAGTAGCTCGCAATCGCAACAACTACTCGCTGCAACTGCAGGACGGCGATGGTACTTTGCATTTGCTGCAAATGGACCTGGTGCGCGAAATCACGATTAGCAAACACTCCATCATGCCCAACGACTACGGCCAGCGCCTCGGCAAACAGGGGCTGCAAGACGTGCTGGCCTACTTGAGCCGTCAAAGCATTCGTCCAGTGGAAACCGCGAAAAAGTAATCAACTATGACATCGAATGTTCGGATTGCGGTTTTGCTTGCGCTGCCTGCCGTCTGCCCGGGGCAGGTCCTCTACGAAGACATCTTGAAAGGACCGGGTGCGAACTGGCTCACGTACGCCGGCGACTATCAGGCGCGCCGCAACAGCTCGCTGAAACAGATTACGCCCGAAAACGCCGGATCGCTGGTTTCGAAGTGGGTCTATCACATGCCCAAGGCGAGCGGCCTGCGCACCAACCCGATCGTGTATGACGGCGTGATGTACGTGACCAACACCAACGAAGTGCGGGCCTTGGACGCCCGCTCGGGTCGGCTGATTTGGGAGTACAAAGAAACACGCTCGAAGAAGCAGGCCGTGAATCGGGGGGCGGCCATCCTGGGGGATCGCGTGTACTTCCTAGCGGCAGACGTTCATCTCGTGGCCCTTGATCGGCGTACAGGCGCATTGCTCTGGGAGAAAAAATACGGGAATGTCGAGGATGGAATTTTCGCGTCGTCTGCGCCGTTGGCCCTGAAGGATCGAATCATTGTCGGCGTTTCCGGCGGAGACACCGGGATGCGGGGCTTCGTGGCGGCGCTGTCGGCGTCTACTGGCGAAGAGCTGTGGCGCACGTATACTATCCCCGCTAAGGGCGAACCCGGCTCGGAAACCTGGGCCGACATCCGGGGCAATACTCGCGAATACGGCGGCGGCGCGACATGGCTTTCGGGGACCTATGATCCCGAGATGAACACGCTTTTCTGGGCCACTGGGAATGCTTGGCCAGACTTTTATGGCGGCGACCGGACCGGGGATAATCTCTTTTCATGCTCCCTGCTGGCGCTGGATGCGGAAACCGGGAAGCGCAAATGGCACTTCCAGTTCACTCCGCACGATACGCATGATTGGGATGCGCAGGCTTGGCCGGTGCTTCTGGAATTGCCGATCCGGGGCGCCCTGCGCAAGGTGGTGGTGCATGCAAATCGCAACGGGTTCATGTACGTTTTGGACCGAACCACTGGAGAGTATCTGAACGCGACCAGGATAGTGGAGAAGCTCGATTGGGCTTCGGGGATCGACGCCAAGGGCCGGCCGATTCTGGTGCCCGACAAGGATCCAACGCCAGGGGGCACGCGCGCCTGTCCCGGGGTGCGGGGTGCGACGAACTGGATGTCGCCGTCCTACAATTCGGACACCGGACTTCTCTATGTTGTGACTTTGGAGCAGTGCGACATCTACACGAGTTCCGCCAAGGAACCCGAACCCAAGAAGAACTTTGCAGGCGGCGGGGCGAATCCAAAACCTTCCGAGATAGGGCAGTTTTTCTTGCGGGCGTTCGATCCTAAGACCGGCGACAAAAAGTGGGAGTATCCCATGACTGGGCCGGCGGAGTCGTGGGCGGGAACAGTCTCGACGGCGGCTGGAGTGGTGTTTTTCGGCGATGACGATGGTCAGATCGTGGCGGTGGATGGAAGGACGGGAAAGCATCTGTGGCATTTTCAGATGGGCGAAAGTCTTGCCGCTTCGCCCATCAGCTATGCGGTGGATGGGAAGCAGTATGTCGCGATCGCTTCCGCAACTGCGATTTTTTCGTTCGGGCTGTTCGAACCCATGCAGCAGCTGGAAGCGCCCAAGATTACGATCAAATGAAGGTCTCGCTCACATCAATGGGCATGTCAGGTCGAAGCTGGGCGGGCCTCGACCAAAAGGTTGTGCTGCGCGAGACCACCCACAGCATGCTTAAGCCGACGTAAGCCTCCGCGATAGCCACCGACCAAGCCATGCCGATGTGAGCGAAGCGCGGCGCCAAGGCGAAAGCCGTGGCGACGTTCAGCAAGCCGCCTGAAAGCACGATGCGATTCACCGTGTGATCGCGGCCCAGGGGCAACAGCCACTGCGTGCCGGAAACCGCTAGGGCTCCAAACGGAAGCATGAGACTCAAGATGCGCAAGACGGGTACGGCCGCCTCGAAGCCTGGTCCCATCAAGAGCCTGACCAGAAACGGCGCAGCAAAGAAGACGAATAGGCCGAGTGCCAGCCCCAGACCGGACATCAACGCCGCCCCGACTCTTGCCAAGTGTCCGGCGTCCTCCTCGGACGTGCCCGCAAGATTGCTCAGCCGCGGATAGAGCGCATCCTGAATCGGCGTGAGAAAGCCGAAAAAGGCCACATAGAGTTTTTCGGCGCCGGCGTAATATCCCACTAGCTGCGGCGCCGCAACGAGCCCTAGGATGAAAACGTTGGCGATGCTATAGAGGCTGGTTCCGCTCCGCAGCAGGAACAGGGGCCAACCCGCGATCATCGTCTGGCGAATCAGGTGGAAGGAGGGCATGTGCATCGGGATGTCGCGATACATAATCCACAAGCTGACGAGGGTGGATAAGGCGGGTGTGATCGACTGAATTACCAGCACTTTCCATCCATCCTGGGGCGTATGGACGAAGAGGAAGAGACCCAGGACTCCTAGCAGCTTGCCGGAGATGTCGAGGGTAGCTGCCAAGCGTAGTTTTTCCATCCCTTGCAAGAACCAGACGGGCGCGAACCCTTGGGCCAAGGCGAAGAACATTCCAGCGATCAGCAAAGAGGGATTGGCGCGCAGAATCGGGAGCCACTGAACGGCTATTGCGGCAATGGTGCAGGCGAGAACGAAGAGCAGCAACTGTGTCCCGATCACGCCTGCCACGATGCGTCCGCAGGCCTCGGGCGAGTCTCGATTGCGCGCCACTTCGCGAGTGGCCGAAAGATTGAAGCCAAATTCGATCAGCAGGACGATGAGTCCCCCAAATGACAGAACGAAGGCTACCGAGCCCCATCCGGCGGGTCCCAAGATTCGGGCGAGATAGGGGATGGTGATGAGAGGGACTATCTTCCTGCAGAACTGCATTCCATAAAGGGCGAAGGCATTCTGGACGAGTTTATTCTTGGAAAGGCGACGGCTATGCTTCCAAAGGCTCCGCCGGTCGAAACTTGGCATTCTATAGATCTTTGACCCAGCCCTCGAACCGCCCCACGCAGGTGGCCCAACGGTAGGAGGCTTTGCCCCGGTCGCCTTTTAGAAGCGCGATAGCGGAAGCTGCGAGGGGGCGAACTACATGGTACGCCACCTCGTATGGCGGAAACCGATGCTTCCTCAACCACCGTCCCATGCCGCGCCCGTAGGCCCGAGCCTTGGCATTGCTGCCCGCGCTGAAATCCCACGGCGGATGATCCACTTTCACTTCAGGCCGGTAATGGACCAGCGCCCCCGCTTCCACGGCCTGCAGCAGATAATCGGTTTCTTCTCCCGATCCCCAGGGAGTACCCGCGCCGACGCCTAGGGTCTCGTCGAAACGCTTTCCATCCACGGCGTTGCGCCGCAGGAACATGCTGAACGATATGGCCCGGCTCCACGCATTGCTGCGCGTGATTCTGCCGGGGGCGCGTCCCCAAGCCCCGGCCGTGCTGCTGCCGGTGATGCCGTCCCATTCTGGATGCGCGGTAAGCAGGCGCGCCACGGTTGCGAGGAGGTCCGGATCGTACCAGCAATCGTCGTCGGGGAATGCAACAACCTCGCCCGTGGCGTGCGGGAGTCCTTTGTTGCGGGCTTTGGATAGGCCGCGCGGAGAAGTGAGATGCGTGTATGGGAAGCAACCTTGAAAATTGAATAGAATGTTGCCGACTCGCCGGTCCGTGTTCTGGTCGACGATGATTACTTCGAAGTTTTGGTGGGTTTGCTTGCAAAGCGATTCGAACAGCCTGCAAAGGTCCGCATCGCTTCGATCCACTGTAGCCAGAATGAGCGAAAATTTTAGCGGCGAGTCTTCTTTCA
>JANXQZ010000047.1 GCA_025353235.1 Bryobacterales bacterium | reverse complement strand
ATTCTGCGCCGCTAAGGAGCTCTCTTATCCAACGGAACTCGGAGCGGAGTTCGTAGAGAAGCGCTACCGGCAGACCGGGAAGCCGCTCCGCCGCTGTCATCCGCGAGATGTAATATCGCATGCGATCGATCTGATTCATTTCGAAAAGCTGCCTTACGAGCTTACGGAAAAGGTTTTAGACCGCGCCTTTGAGAGCTGCTTTACCGAAGACATCGAGGAATAAATGAAGACTTCCGCCTCCGTGATAAAATTGGGTTTAACACGAGGACGCATGACAAATTTCGAAGACGAAGAGCTAAGTCCCGAAGCTAGATCCTTGCTTACCACGCTGCGCTCCAGGGGTGGCAGCATCAGAGGTGACCTCGCGAAAGACAAGGTGCTCTGGCTGTATTGGTCCGCGCGTCCCGGCGAGACTGTCGCCGCAACTACCATCAAGGAACTGCAGAAGCGCTCTCTGCTTGAACCCCACCAGGATTCGTCCAACGGTACTGTTTATCGGCTGAGCGAAGCAGCGCGCAAGTAATCTTCTTCTTTTCATCGGATTTTCACCGTCGAATCGCGGGCAGCCTACGTCTAAATGGGTATGGATCCAGTTCGAGATTACACGATCAGGAATGGCTTAGGTATTCGAGTTCACACTGCACAGACTTGTAGAGTCATCCGACACATCGGAAAGCAGTGGGTTGAGATAGGGGTGCCTTACTCCCTCCCAGTTGACCGTTCTCTCCTTGTTTGGACGGAAACGGGTATTCCTGCAAGTATCTTGGCAGTAGCGCTTCGGGTCTATGAGTTAGATCATCCTGAAACCCAATTGCGAAGTATGCTCACCGGCTGCGCGCCGCGCGGGCGCAAGTTTGAGGGCAGAAGCGTGGGGCACCTCCCGGCACACGTTTCCGGTATTCCGTCGCCTCCTTGCTGATTAGCGTCGGCTATCTCTTGCCGTTCCCCAAATTGCCGTTTTGATCTAGAACTGGAAGTGCGGACGGCGGACGAGAGACAACTCCTTTTTGCGCCTCTGAGATGTCCACGTTGTACTGCTTCAGTACCCGGCCCGTCGCTTGATCCAGCGTCACGCGAGCGCGGGCGTATTGAGCCAGAGCGGTGACCTCGGATGATTGGGCCGTGGCCAGATCGCGCTGCGTTTGAATCACCAGATAGATGGTGGAAGCGCCGAGCGCATATTTTTTCTGCTCGGCATCTAGTGTTTGCTCTTCAAGGGCGCGCTGCTTCAAGGCAGTTTGATAGCGTGCGCGCGCTTGCTGCGACCCGATCAGAGCATTCTGCACATCTACTCGAATTTGATTAACCTGGAGCTGCAAGTTTACCTGCGATACGCGCAAGTTCAGACGATCGCGAATGTAGTCAGCTTCCGCCGCGCGGTTCCGGAGTGGAATATTCAGGCTCAACCCGACGCGGTAATCCGGGAAATTCCGGCCGAACAGCTGGCCCAAAACTGTTCCATAACCGCCCACAAAAAATGAATCGACGGAGCTGGGGTTGCGCACCAGTCCGCTCGGTTTACCGCTTGCATCCAGGAGAGGCAGGGAATTGATGTTGCCCGCTTGGGCATGGTTGGTGGCTTCGGCAAAAGCCGAAATAGTGGGAAGCAGGCCGCTCTTGCTGCCAATCAGCTGGATCTCGCTGTTCTCGAGATTGATGCGGCTGCTGGCGAGCTCGGGCCTTTCCCCTAGCGCCTCGGTAACCAAGTCCTGAATTGGCTCCACCGGCTCGACATCCGGAATGTGAATCGAATCCGTGGGCACGATGCGCGCTTCCGCGACGGTTGGACTCGCTACGCCGTTACGGCTCAAAGCGTTCTTAATAATCGTTTCCTGCTGCAGAACGTTGGTCTCGGCCACAGTTAGGTTTTGCTGATTGGAGGCTACTTCGGCCTCGGCGCGCACGATCTCAATGGGCGCGAGCGTCCCGATTTCAACCTGCTTCTTATTGTCGTTAAAGAGTTTTTCCGACACGCTCAGCGATTCGCGAGCTACCTTGACGGACGAGTTCAGATTCACCAGGTCCCAATACAATCCAACGACGTTTGCCACCGTTGTGATCACTTGCTGCCGAAACGTCAGGTCGGCGGCCCGCACGTTGTTCCTGGCAACTCGGATCTGCCGGTTGTTAACTGCGAACCCGAAGCCCTGAAGCAAAGGCTGCGTGACTAGCAGGTCCAAACTCGAATTTGTGTACGGGTTGACGTCAAATCGACCGCTATTGGCCGACGTGAAGAGGTTGTTGTAAGTGAGGGTGGCGTTCGCGCCGCTCGAGAAACCCTGCGTTAACGCCAAGTTCGCGAGTTTGTTGGTCTGCACCAACGCATTTGTGCCGTAGGAAAACAAGTTCGTTTGGGGGGAAGTTAGGTGGCCCCAACTGATGGTGCCCTGCAGCACCGGGTCGAAATTTGGAGTTGTGGGACCCAGCTGCGTGATCACGCCGTTGGAGCTAACTCCGCCGGTGGAACTCGACGAAGTAGAACCGCCTCCTCCGCCACCGCCGAGAAGGAAGTTCCCCCCCGCGCTGGAAGGGCCGTTTTGCACGGATTGAGGAACACCTCGGAGAAGGCCGCCCGCCTTGGCGCGCAATAAATCCGATTCGGCCTGCAACGGCGTGTAGCGCTGCAACGCGATCTCGAGGTTGTTCTCCAGCGCGAGCGCGATTGTATCTTGCAAAGATAGATATATTTTGCCTGCGCGAATCAAGGATTCTAGACGGTTAGAGTTAGCTAGATCGATGGGCGCGATATCCCATTCCCGGTAGGGCCGGATGAGATTGGAGAAGAAGCCTTTCTTAGGTGGCGGCGAGACTACCGATCCCGAAAATTGCTGGGCGTCGATCGCCTGCGCCATCAGCAGGCACACGCATACTATTGCCATGTGAGACTTCATGCTAGCCATAATTGTCCTTCGCGCGACCGGGGATTTAAGAACTGGAAAACGTAAGCGGGCATACCGCAGTTCGAATTTTCTCTCATGGTATCACGCCGGTTGGGTTATCTTATTAACGCATCTCGCCCTGGCAGAGGTTACACGGGCTTGACTATGAGGCGGCTTGCTAAACTGTTAGCACATGGCAACCACGCAGAAGATTAAAGAGCCAATGGCGCCCTTGAAAGACTGGGCTCCTGCAGTTGGCCTGGGCTGGCTCGTTCCCGGCGGTGGCCATTTTCTGCTGAAGCGCAATGGACGGGGCGGGCTCATCTTGGTTTCGGTAGTCGCGATGTTTCTGCTCGGCCTGATGATGCGCGGAGCGATGTTCCAGCCCCAGACTGGCGACATCCTGACCACGATTATTTACTGCGGCGGATTTATCGGCGATCTTGCGTCGGGGCTGCTCTATCTGCTAGCCACGTGGTTTGGCTATTCACAGCCGGATGTGGCAGGTCATGTTCACGACTATGGGACCAAGTTTCTCGTAGGAGCGGGGTTGTTGAATATACTAGCGATGGTGGACGCCTACGAGATCGCCACGAGGAAGAAAACCTAATGCCCAGAATGAATCTTTCGCACTTTGAAGCGGCGGTGCTTTTCGCACTGTTCACCTCCGTCGTTATGGGTGTCGTTACCAAGAAGACCGATGCCGACCGAATTCGCTACGGGGCGAGGTGCTTCGGGTACTTTATCGCGGCACTGATCGGTTTGGGCTGGCTGATGCACTTTGGTCACGGCTGATCGCAGGGGCGCATAGCTGCCTTAGGTCCGTGACCCAATAGTCTGGCTCCCAGGGTGCCATGTCTTCCCTTGTTCCGTAGCCATAGAGAACGGCGCATGTCTTTACGCCCGCTCGCTTTCCAGCCTCCATGTCGGCTGGTGAATCTCCTACGAACAGGCACTCTTGCGGGGTCGCTCCCAAACCCTTCAGCGATGCGAAGATCACATCTGGTTGAGGCTTCGCCGGAAACCCGTCGGTGCCCTGCACATGGTCGAAATAGGGGAGCAGGCCGAAGAGTTCCAGCACGATCTGCGTAGTGGGGGTTCCCTTGGTGGTAGCGGTCGATTTCTTGCCGGGGAGGCAGGCCAGCGCTTCTAGAACGCCCGGATAAGCGCGGGTCATGGCGTGATTGCGGGCCGGGTAAACGCGCCGATAGTGGACGATCAACTCTTCAATTTGGCTAGCGGTATAGGAGGGGAAGAGATCCTGAAAAAGATCGATCAGGTGGCGGCCTATGTATTTGCGGAGGAAGGCGTGCTCAACGTCCGTTCGCGAATTGTACGAGAGCACTTCCTGAATGGCGCCGCAGATATCGTGCTGGGAGTCGACCAGGGTACCGTCGACGTCAAAGATGTAAACGGGAAAGGAAGGGATCATTCAGAAAGGAAAAACGCGGTCGATGGTCTGAACCGACCGCGCCAGTAAAGCTTACGCTGGCTGAGGGCGCTCGCCCCCGAGCAGGCCCGTAACGCCTTTCCCACCCTCAGGACGGATTACCTGCTGCGGCTTCTCCGATCCATCGGTTGGTCCTGTTGACCGCGTGCTCGTGAACACCGGCAATGTTCCACCATCGATCAGCAGTTTTACTTCAGCACCATCGAGTACTTCTCTTTCGAGCAGCGCTTCTGCGATGCGAATCATCGCCTCCGACTTATCCTGGATGATCTTTCGAGCAGTCGCATAACCCTGCTCGACAAGTTTGCGCACCTGCTCGTCAATACGGATCGCGGTGGCTTCGCTATAGTCGCGATGCTGCGCAATCTCGCGACCCAAGAAGATCTGCTCTTCTTTCTTGCCGAAACTCATCGGCCCCAACTCGCTCATGCCCCACTCGCACACCATCTTGCGCGCCATGTCGGTGGCACGTTCGATATCGTTGCCCGCACCGGTGGTGATGTGGTGCATAAAGATCTCTTCAGCGATCCGGCCCGACATCAAAATGGCTAGCTGCGCTTCGAGATAATCCTTATCGTAGGAGTGCTTATCATCGACCGGCAATTGCATCGTAACGCCCAGCGCCATGCCGCGAGGGATGATCGTCACTTTATGCAGCGGATCTGCCCGCGGGATCAGCGCGGCAACCAAAGCGTGGCCAGCCTCGTGATAAGCGGTGTTTTTCTTTTCCTCGTCGCTGATGATGAGCGATCTTCGCTCCACGCCCATCATGACTTTGTCTTTCGCCAGCTCGAAATCCCACATCGTAACAACTTTGCGATTCTGACGTGCCGCCACAAGCGCGGCTTCGTTGACCAGATTCGCAAGGTCCGCACCAGCAAAACCTGGTGTGCCCCGAGCCAGTACGGAAAGATCGACGTCGTCTGCCAGCGGAGTCTTCTTCGAATGGACTCGCAGGATCATCTCACGGCCCTTGACGTCGGGGCGGCCAACTACAACCCTTCGATCAAAACGGCCCGGCCTGAGAAGAGCCGGATCAAGCACGTCGGGACGGTTGGTTGCGGCAACCAGGATTACGCCTTCGTTCGATTCGAAGCCGTCCATCTCCACTAGGAGTTGGTTCAGGGTCTGCTCGCGCTCGTCGTGTCCGCCGCCGAGACCAGCCCCGCGATGGCGGCCTACTGCGTCGATCTCGTCTATGAAAATGATGCAGGGCGCGTTCTTCTTGCCCTGCTCAAAGAGATCGCGAACTCGGCTTGCACCTACGCCTACGAACATCTCCACGAAGTCCGAACCGGAAATCGAGAAAAACGGCACATTGGCTTCGCCCGCGATGGCACGCGCCAGCAGCGTCTTGCCGGTTCCAGGAGGTCCGACCAGCAACACTCCCTTAGGAATGCGGCCGCCTAGCTTCTGGAACTTCTGAGGCTCGCGCAGAAACTCGATGATCTCTTGCAGCTCTTCCTTGGCTTCTTCAACGCCGGCCACGTCTTTGAAGGTTACTTTCTTCTGCTGCGAAGAGTGCAGCCGGGCGCGGCTCTTGCCAAAACTGAGCGCCTTATTCCCGCCGCTTTGCATTTGCCGCATCATGAAAATCCAGAACGCGAGCAGAAGCACGAAAGGAATTGCATTAATGAGCAGCGAAACCCAGCCGCTGCCACTCTCCTTTCCAAACTTAACTTCCACTTTCTTGGTTCGAAGTCCTTCGATCAAAGGCTGATAGTTCGGGGGAATTACGGCGTGAAATTCGCCCTGGTCGTTCGCGAACGCGCCATGGGCGTCGTTCCCGGTCAGGGTGATCGTCTTTACTCGCTCGTTATCGACCTCGGTCATCAACTGGGTGAACGACAATTGGGCGTCAGGTCGGGACTTGGACTGCTTCACCACGGTCCAAAGCAGCACCACGACCATTACGATGACAACCCAAAATATTGCGGTCTTAATATTCGAATTCATGCCTTCTCCAAACCGTGCCTCATCGGCTGCAAAAACCCTTACGTCGATGAGACGTTACAAATGAGCTAATCGATTCAATGTCAGGGCTCTTCATGTATCGCGACGCGTTTGCAATCGCGATCCGGAGCTGCAAAATCCGTCGCGGGACCGAAGCGCCGAGCCCAAACGATCCTTCCGTCCAAAACGAGCACGGGCCAGTCTCTTCTGTCCCAAAGCGGAATTCGAGCCTCTTGAAAAAAATCCTTGATCTTACGTTCGCGGGATTCTCCGGCTGGCCGGTATCGATCACCTGGTCTCCAGTTTCGGAGTTCCAGCAGAACCGAAGCCGCGCCGCACTGACCGACGGCATCCGAATTGGGAAAACAGGAAAGGCGCTGCCAATCTAACTCACTCCTTACTTTATCATGCGCTCCATCGCCCTCCCCGGGATCAATTAACGTCAATGTAACCGAAGCCGAACCACCGGGAAGACCAGCAGAACCTGGAACGCCGATGGCCGTTGAAAAATCTCTCCTTCGGCCTGAGTCAAAACCGGCCGGGGCCACCCGAATCCAATCGAATGAGCGAAAGATGTCCAGTCCTGGCAACTGCGCGCGCCCGCTTCCTGACTCTGAGCGTGCCATTTCGAGAACCGTCTCCACGTGGGAGAAATCGATTTGCCGCAGATCACCTCTTACGCTCTCGAAGATCCTCCGAACAGTTCGCCGCGCCATGGCGGGGTGGGCTGCTGCCAAATCCGCCGCTCGCCAGAAAACCGCTCCTGCTTTCGATACGACGAGAGGGAGCAGCCCGTTCCAGTAGTCTTCCTCATCGCGGGCCAAATCCGCAAGCTGTGCCAACCCGCTGTCGAGGTGGGGATTGAACGCTTGACGCAGGAGAGGCAGGATTTCGTGCCGAAGGCGGTTGCGGGCGAAAGTGCGATCCGTGTTCGTTTGGTCTTCGCGCCATTCGATCTTGTGCTCGCGCATCCATGCCTCTATTTCCGTGCGCTCCACATCCAGCAAAGGCCGAACTACACCCTGCTTGGTAACTGGCAGGACACCCCTCAGACCGGAGAACCCGGCGCCTCGCAGGATACGATACAGTACGGTTTCAGCCTGATCGGAGCGGGTGTGCCCAGTCGCGATCCTGTCTACGGTTCCAGCACTGATCAGGGCTTGGAAGAAACCTTGACGAGCGCGGCGGGCGGCCTGTTCGAGATTCTCTGTAGAGCTCGCGAGTTGCGCTTCCAGAAGGTGAAAAGGAAGGCCGAATCGAGCGGCAATCTCACAGACGAATTCAGCGTCGGCCCGCGACGCTTCGCCGCGAATGCCGTGTTCGATATGGACCACGCTCAGGTGCAGGTTCCAATGCGGTGCCATGTCGCGGAGCAAGTGAAGAAGGCAGATGGAATCGAGGCCCCCGGAAACCGCCATGCCTACGCGCATGCTGGGCCTGAACATTTTGTGTCGCTCGATGGTTTGCAGAACCCGGTTCATGTATAATCTCAGGATGCCAAATCTCGTCAGCGGCATCCACGCGATCATTTACAGCCGGGAAGCCGAGCGGGTGCGAGCGCTTTTTAAGGACATTCTGG
>JANXQZ010001115.1 GCA_025353235.1 Bryobacterales bacterium | reverse complement strand
CCCGCTGCAGCTTGGCCACGGCTTCTTCCTTCTCCTGATACGTCTGATTTAACATGAGGTCCATGGCCTGCTCTTCCGACATGTCCATGGTTTGCAAACGAACGTCCAGGATGGCGTTCCCAATCACTCGCAGCATTTGTTTCAGGAACGTCAGCCGCAGGTCGGCGCTATGGTCGAGATAGCCTTCGTCCGACATGATCTGCTGCGCGTACACTCCCCAACCCTCCACATAAGGAACGTTGCCATACAAGCTGCGCAACATGCGGCGCGCTTGCGGCTGGACTTGGTTAGCGTATTGAAACTGGACATAATGACCGGGCATGGCTTCATGAATCGTGAGCTCCTGCATGCCATACGTGTTGTACTCGCGCAATTTCGATTCGGTACGATCCTTCGGCCAGTCGGGCGGAATCGGCGTGATCCAATAGAACGCGCCGAGTTGCGGTTCGAGAGCGGGAGCGGGAGCGAACCCGCCCACACCGTATCCGCCGCGCATGAACTCAGGCGTGGGAATCACTTGCAGATTGGTCCCCGGCAGCAAGGGCAGCAGGTGGCGAGCCTTGACGAAATCAGTCGCGAGTTCGAGATCGCGCCGCGCTTCATCGAGATAGGTCTCCGGCGTGGCATGCTTTTCCGAGATCCGCTTCAGGGCATCCGGGGCGGTCTGCGGCGAGGCTAGCTTTGCCATTTCAGCCCGGATCTCTTTGAGGGCAGCTTCCGCATCCGACAGAACCTCCGCGGGAGTCTTTCCTGTCTCCAGCGTGAGCTTAAACTTAAGGTCGTACTTCTCTTTGCCTAAGCGCCACGTGGCTGTCTGCTTGACCAAATCGGTCTTAAGATAGTTGCTGAAGTTGCGCAGGGCAGCGAGTGCGGGCTTGGCGGCCCGGTCGTAGTCGGGCTTCAATTCTGAAGGCGCAGCGGCGCGCAGCGTCGTGTCTATCAGTCCGATGTTCCCATCGTTCTCCTCGCGAGCCACCCGGTTCCATACCTCAGGAGAGTCAGCCAGGTTGGCCCGGGCCTGTTCTAGCAGGATCGGAATGGCAGCCAAGCGTTTAATAATCTGTCGGTAGCGCGCGGACTTGGGTGCATACTCTAAAACATAAGGATTATAAAGCGCATTTCCGATCAGCTCGACGTAGATCGTGGGATTGTGCCGAAAGCTCTGGATGCGATTCAGGTCCAGCAGCCCCAGTTCAATTTGATCCTTCATGATTGCGGCATCGGCACGATCCTCGGGATTGAGCGCATCCACCTGAAACACGTTGAGCTTATCCCGGTATGTGAAGAAGAATCGCCGTTGCTCTTGGATGCCGTTGTTGCTGAAGTCGTCCAGCTTCTCATCCAGCGCCACGCCGCGATGTTGATGATACCCGGCAGCAGTGGCCGAAACGGGCGACAGCGCAAGTGACCCGTAGATGAACTCTTCGGTGAGTTGGGAAAACTCTTGCTTCTCGCCGGGCATGCGGCAGCCGGTTAAGAGCAGGACTGCGGCGCAGATAGGGTAAAAAAGACGCACGTGCCCTTCAGCTTAACAAAGCACGCACTTTCTCTAAATCATCAGCCTCGCCGAACTTGACGCCTCTGAGTTCAGGATCGATGTTGCGCAGCAACCCTGTTAACACGCCACCCGCGCCCACTTCGATAAACCTGCTCACGCCGCGCCCAGCCAAGTAGCGAATCGAATCCGTCCAGCGGACCGGGTTAGGCACCTGCTCAAACAGTCCACGCCGCGCATCGGCACCGGTCATGATCGGGCTTGCTTGCCAGTTGTTTATCAATGGAAAGCGCAAGTCCGCAAAGTGAGTCGCATCCAGATCGACCGCCAGCCGCTCCTGAGCCGGCTTCATCAACGCGCAATGAAATGGCGCGCTCACTGGCAGTATCACGGCGCGCTTGGCACCGGCCGCCTTAGCCAGATCCGCCGCCCGCTGCACCGCCCCGGCATGTCCGGCGATCACCACCTGATCCGGCGAATTCAGATTCGCAGCGCTAACCATCTCGCCTTGCGCCGCTTCACGCAAGAGGTCGTCCAGCTTTCCTGCGGGTAGCTTCAACAGCGCAGCCATAGCGCCCACACCCGCCGGAACCGCCGCCTGCATGTACTGTCCGCGCTTGCGAACCAGCCGCACGGCATCGGCGAATCGCAACGCGCCCGCTGCAACCAGCGCCGAATATTCACCCAGGCTGTGTCCGGCGACGAAGTCTGGTAAAAAACCGTGCTCTTCCAAAACGCGATATGCGGCCACGGAAACAGTGAGCAATGCTGGCTGAGTATTGGCTGTTAACTTCAAGCTCTCATCTGGCCCCTCGAAGCACATTCTCGAGATCGAAAACCCGAGAGCATCGTCCGCTTCTTCGAATACAGCGCGTGCCGAGGCGAACGCATCCGCCAAACTTTTGCCCATGCCCGCTGCTTGCGAGCCTTGGCCTGGAAAGAGAAAACCTGTCTGCATGGCAAGTTACAATCAATCTTATCTTCCCTGGGAGAGGTTCGTCTTGCGACTTTCCGACATCTGCGTTCAGCGTCCGATCTTTGCCTTCATGCTCATCATGTTCCTGGTCGTGATGGGCGTCTTCAGCTTCATGCAGCTAGGCGTGGATCTCTTCCCCAAAAGCGATCCTGCAAGCGTGAACATTCGCGTGCAGCTTCCCGGATCGAGCCCAGAAGAGATGGTGTCTCAGGTGGTCCTCCCGATCGAGGACGCGGTCTCGGCCGTGAGCGGCATCGACGAATTGCGCGCCTTTGTGTCTGAAGGCAATGCCAACATCATGGTGCAGTTCGTGCTTGAGCGCGATATCAACCAAGCCTCCGACGACGTTCGCGAGAAAGTGAGCGCAGCCATGCGGAACCTTCCGCCCAACGTGCTGCCGCCGACGGTTCAGAAGAATGATCCCGACAGCGATCCGGTCATCACGTTGGCGGTGAGCGGCAACGTGCCCGTCCGCGAGTTAACCGAGGTTGCCGAGAAGCGCATCCAGCGAGCGCTCGAGACAGTGGACGGAGTCGCCGGCGTGGACATTTCAGGAGGACGCAAGCGCCAGATCAACATCCTGCTCGATCTGAATAAGATGAACGCTTATAAGCTGACTGCTCAGGACGTTCAGAACGCGCTGACCAGCGAAAACATCGAAGCCCCAGGCGGCCGAATCGTGCGAGGCATGAGTGAATTGGGGGTGCGTACTCTCGGCCGCGTAGATCGGGTTGCCGAGTTCAACGACATCATCATCAAGAACGTATCCGGCACACCGATCCGCATTCACGACGTGGGTGGCGCCGAAGACGGGATGACGGAACGCAGATCGTTCTCCTACTACCAGAACAAGCCCGCCGTAACACTCGACGTGAGACGGCAAATCGGGATGAACACGGTGAACGTAGTGGAGGGGATCCGGAAGAAGTTGGGATCTCTCAACCAGCTACTGCCGCCCGGCATTCATGTCGACGTCATCAAAGAGCAAGCCACGTTTATCAAGAACTCCGTGAGCGCGCTCGAAGAACACCTCGTGCTGGGGAGCCTGCTGGCTTCCTTAATCGTCTGGTTGTTCATTCGCAACTGGCGCATGGTGCTGATCAGTTCAATCGCGATCCCCACCTCCATCATCACAACCTTCACGCTGATGCGGATCATGGACTTCACGTTGAATTCCATGACGTTGTTGGGGCTGACGCTGGCGGTTGGAATCGTGATCGATGATGCCATCATCGTGCTGGAGAACATCTACCGATTTATCGAAGAAAAGGGCATGCCGCCCTATGAGGCCGCGATCAAGGCCACCAAAGAAATCGCGCTGGCCGT
>JANXQZ010000029.1 GCA_025353235.1 Bryobacterales bacterium | reverse complement strand
ATGCGTCGGCGACGATTCGTTTCAGTATCCGCCTGAGATGCAGCAGATCCTCGATCGATACCAGATTCACTATCCCTTCCTCCTCTACGCGGGGCGCACGAATCCACAGAAGAATATCCCGCGCCTGGTGGAGGCGTTCTCCGTATTGCGAGGCCAGCTTGCGGACAACCCGCTGTACAAGGAACTAAAGCTCATCATCATCGGGGACGAGATTTCAAAGTACCCGTCTCTCCGCCACGCCGTGATACAGAGCAGGGTAGAAGACTCTGTTCGATTCCTGGGTTTCGTGCCAATCGACACGCTGCGCGTCTTCTACCAGGCAGCCGCGGCTTTCGTCTTCCCTTCCCTCTATGAGGGTTTCGGATTGCCTCCTCTCGAAGCCATGGCCTGCGGCACGCCGGTGATTGCCTCCAGCGTGAGTTCACTGCCCGAGGTGGTCGGCGATGCCGCCTGGATCGTAAATCCAGAAATCGTTTTCGATATCGCACGCGGCATGCGAGAGGTTCTGCTGGACCGTCAATTGCGCGGGATGCTGGTAAGCAGAGGATTCGAGCAGGCGCGTCGCTTCAATTGGGAAAAAACAGCCGCTCAAGTTCTGAACACCTACGAAGAGGTGGCATGGTCCAAGAAGTGAATCGGCCTAACCCTCGCGTCCCAGCCACACTACTCGCCCCAGAATCCGCTCCGCTGCAGTCTCCTGCAGGGGAAGAGCTTCCCACTTCGTGGGATGATCTACGTCCGCGTCCGTAACCAGGTAGAGTTGGCCATAGCCGCGCCGAACCTTCCGAAGGACGGTGTCCGGCCCGCGGTGAATCGCATACAGCAAATCGGCTTTCGTCGTGTCGAGAGCAGTCTTCGTGGCGATCATGCAAACGTTCCAGCCTTGGGAAGAGTATTCCATCCCAGGATCGTCAGCCAGCCTAGCCACGAAATTTCCGCCCGAGCCGGTTGCCCAACAAGGAACCGGGTGGCGTTCCTTCCCGGCCATAGACGAGCTCCAGGCAAGGCCGGGACCGATTGTCGAGTGCAGGATCGGCATTTCGATGCATGGCTCCAGGACACTCCGCAATTTCGCCAGTTGCCGATGCAGCTCGGATTCGGACAGCAGGTCAAGAAGCGAGAAATGAAAACCCGCTAAGATGGCATCCGATCGATCAATCGAGAGATTTCTGGTGCCTTTCAATACTTTATTGATGTGAGGCTGGGAAATGCCGACGGTGCGCGCAAATCCTCGCTCCGTGACTTGGCCATTCCGGATTTGTGTGCGGATTCTTGTAAGCAATCGGGTTTGAATCTCTTCAAAATTCATCGATAGATCACCCGCGGTGAATCCTCCAAGTCATAGGCCCCCGGAAATTGAGCGTTCGCCTAAGTTTATGTACGACTCTAGCAATTATACTAGTACTACTAGTACTTGTACTAAGTCGCGCTGTTTCCTCTACTTATGGCCTCTAATCTAATTCTTATTTTTTTATTCCAAAAAAGAAAATGAGAATATTTTGAAACGGAAATATCCGATGCCAGTAGGCTTAGGGAAAGAAAACAGAACACCTAAGGGATTCAACCCCGGGTGTAAGGGAAGAGGTAAGATTCACATGGAATGGACTAGATCGGAAACTCTCGGTTTATCCACGCACTCGTGCGTGCTGTGCAACGGCCTGGGCCTGCGCGTCAGCGAGAATTGCGAGGATGCCGCGCCTTGCAACTGCGTGTTGCGAAACATCTTCCGCGCCTGTTACGCGCGTTTCTGCGACATCTCGAAGCAAGAGAAATTTCTGTCGCAGGCCTGCCTCGAGGCTATTCAGGGAAGGGATGGAAAACGCGTGTGGAGCAGGAAAGACGAAGAGTATGTCGCCGATTTCACCCTAGTGGCGCGCCGCTCGCTTAGTGAAGCCGACTATCAGATTTTTAAATATCATTTTTTATTAGGAGCTGATTGGAAAATGTGCTGCGGCAAATTAAAGATGGACCGCGGAAATTTCTTTCATTCCGTGAATCGCATACAATCCAAATTGGGGAGGGTCTACCGGGACGTGGAGCCCTATGCCCTGTTCCCTCTGAGCGAGTATTTCCATGGGGAGCAGAAGATCGTCTCGAGCATTCGCTACACGATCGAGAAGGTTGTTCCCATCCGTCCTCCCATGCGAAAGGTGCCGCCCGCCGCACTGCCAAGCGGCCTCAGGATCGTCGCCTCGAACTCCGCACGAACCAAGCTGGCTGCTTAGCTAGCTCGCGAGCGTGAACGGTCGCAGGCAGGCAGCCCTTGCCCGCCTGCGTCGTCGCGCTGGATAACATGAATACTCCTCAGAATTCCACCGCTCCTCCGCTGGGCTTTGTCGAAGCGCTTAAAGTGCCTGGTCTGGCTCGGCTGTGGGCCGCCCAAATCGTGAGCATCTTCGGCGACTTTTTAGCCATTCTCGCAGTGTTCAGCCTGGTTGCGTTTCGCCTCCACGGCTCCGCAACCCAAGTCAGCTTCATCATGGTGGCTTATCTATTGCCTCTGGCGTTTATAGGACCGGTAGCAGGGGCGCTGGTTGACCGCTGGAACATTCGAACGACGATGATCGCGAGCGACCTGATCCGGGCTGCTCTAGCGGTGTTGCTGATTTTCGCTCGCGACCTCAATCAACTTTACGCAATCTTTCTGGCTTTGAGCGCGGTGTCGAGCTTCTTCCTGCCGGCCCAATCGATCGCAATCCGAACCATAGTCCCTCAAGCCGGATTGATGAGCGCCAACGCGCTGATGGCTCAAGCGGCGCAGGTGATGCAGATCGTCAGTCCAGCCATTGCGGGCGCCTTGGTGGCTTGGTTTGGACCAAACTCCTGCTTCTGGATCGATAGTCTCAGCTTCGTATTTTCGGGCGCAATGATTTGGACGCTGACGATCGATCACCAGCCCGCGACCGGACCGAACTCCATCCGTTCCATCGCCTCTGCGGTGATGCAGGGGATGAGGTTTATTCTCACGCATGGCACCGTCTCGTTCGTCATCATTGCAATGACTACTGGCATGTTCGCGATCCGGTGCTTCAGCGCGCTGATCGCCGTTTACGTGCGCGATGTTCTGATGGCGAGCTCGGTGCTATTTGGCGCTCTCAGTTCTCTGGTCGGCATTGGAATGATCGCCGGCACTCAGTCGATCAACAGGTTTGGCAGGAATAAGCGTAAGAATTATTTGGTGATCGCGGGATTGTTCGGCATTGCCGCTGCGATTCTGGAGGTTGCGATTGCTGGATCGGTTGCAGGTACTGTCGTAGGGATGCTCGCCCTGGGATTCTGCGTAGCATTCATTTTGATTCCCGCTCAGACCTTGCTGCAAGAGGAGACGCCGCGCGACATGTTGGGGCGCGTGAGCAGCAGCCTGTGGTCCGTGCTTTCGTTTGCGCAGATCGGGGCCATGCTGATCGCAGGTCCGGTTGCGCAAACGATGGGCATTCGCAATTTGTACTATGGCAGCGGAGTAGTGCTTTTGTTGATCGCCGGCACAGGCTACCTTTATCTGAGAAGGCCTTCTGCAAGGCCCGGTTCAAGTTTGCATGTAAGGACGAATCAAGGCCAAATCGTGAACGAATAACCGGTACTCTTGTTCGCGGCGATCCGGCTCGGGCATGCGCAGAAGCGCTGAAGGATGAATGGTCGCCATGATTTGCTTGGCCCACCGGTGGGGCTGAAATTGACCTCGGTCGCGCGTGACCCGAAAATCGCGGCCCATTAAAGATTGGGCGGCGGTAGCCCCCAGGCAAACGACCAGCTCCGGCTTGACCGCTTCCAGTTCAGCCTCCAGCCACGGGCGACATGCAGAAATCTCGATGCCGCCCGGCTTGGCGTGGATCCTGCGTTTCCCGCGCTCAATAAACTTGAAATGCTTCACCGCGTTAGTGACATAAAGCGCGCTGCGGTCTACTTCTGCTTCTTCTAGAGCTCGAGATAAGAGGCGGCCTGCCGGTCCAACAAACGGGCTTCCTGCGAGATCTTCTTCGTCGCCGGGTTGCTCGCCCACCAATACGACTCGGGCGCCTTCCGGCCCAGCTCCGAACACCACCTGAGTCGCGCACTTGTGTAGCTCGCAGCCCTCGCAGCGGATCGCAGCTTCGCGCAGAGCCTGAAGCGTGGCTTGCTGCGGCACCCAGGGAAGGGCGGAAGGAGCTTGGTCTTTGATCATAGTTTGTACTCGAAAGCCGGCTTCGCGCGTTAGATTGCTAATTATCTGTGCCTCGGGCAGGGTGGCCCAGTGCCGGACTGGCATTTCGGCGCGCATGGCCCGGAGATTGATGCGCGCAGGGTTGAATATCGAGGCGTAATACGTGCGCCAGAGGTCTTCGAGACCGTCATCGTCCGGAGCTGCATCGCGCGGGGCTCCTGGGCCAAAGATCAGTTCGGCTCCATCCCAATAAGCGCTCTCGTCGGGAGTGAGGATGGCCCAGCGCATGTTCCCAAAGCGCCTGGCAAAAAACGGGGTGGCGGCGCGCACGATGTAGTGGTCAGGCCGGTGCCAGGCGATGTATTCGGCGTCCCCCTCCAGCTCAATTTTTCGGAAGCGGACGAAGGCATGCATTTTGTGAATGTCGCGCCTGATCGCTTTTTCCATAAGCCGGAGGCGGCGGATGTCGGAATCCACGTCGATTTTTAGGAGATATGGCTCGCCGTTCGTTAGACGGTGGAGCACGGAATAAAGCAGATCCCAGCGATCAGGATCGCGGTACTGGGCCGCCACGGAGGCCAGCTTCAGGAATTCAGCGGGAACTTTCGTGGCCTCTGGCTTGGGTTGGTCCTGTGCTGGCTCATCGAATAGGAGAGGCTGGCCGGACTTGCCATCCACGAAATGCACTTGCGATGGTTCGACGCCGGCCTGGATGAGCTCGCGCGCTTGAGTGCGCCATGCCGGGAAATCCTCGATGAGAACCTGCTTCACAATTCGCCGCTGCGGG
This sequence comes from Bryobacterales bacterium, assembly GCA_025353235.1. GTDB lineage: Bacteria > Acidobacteriota > Terriglobia > Bryobacterales > Bryobacteraceae > JANXQZ01. Next base: position 4,973 of record JANXQZ010000029.1, on the reverse strand, counting down.
CCTCGAACAAAGCCATTTGCCGCGGCTGCGGTTCAAATTTCTTAGGGAGGCGCTTGGAATCGATTTGCAGGGCTGCTGGGTTGTCGCCGGATGTGGTGATGAAGTACTTGGTTTTGGCGATAGATATTTTGAGTTTCGCCAAATCGTCGAGTTTGAGCGCGTGATAGCGCCGGATCTGGAGGATGCGCTTCACGTTGCGAACGCCGATTCCAGGAATGCGAAGCAGGGCAGCGCGCGACGCTTTGTTGACGTCAACGGGGAAGAAATCGCGGTGCCTGAGCGCCCACGCCAGCTTGGGATCCTGATCGAGAGGCAGGTCGGGCGATTCTGGCGTGGTCAGTTCCTCGACCTTGAAGCCATAAAAGCGCAGCAGCCAATCGGCTTGATAGAGCCGGTGCTCGCGGATCATCGGGGGCCGAATGATGGGCAAGGCCGGGTCGGCGTGCGGGATGGGGCTGAAGGCGGAGTAATAAACTCGGCGCAGTTTCTGCTTCTTGTAAAGCTCCGAGGCCTTGGCTAGCACTACGCTATCTGAAGCGGAGGTGGCGCCGACGATCATCTGGGTGCTTTGTCCGGCGGGAGCGAACTTCGGACTCTGCGCGCGCGCGTTGCTGCGATCGGCAGCATCGGCTATCCCAAATCCGATTTTGGACATGGCGTCTTCGATCTGAAGATGGCTCTTGGCCGGCGCCAGTTCGCGCAGTTCTGAATCGACTGCGAGCTCGATATTTGCGCTCAGGCGATCAGCCCAAGTGCCGGCTTCGAGCAACAACTCATTGGAGGCTCCCGGAACCGCTTTCAGATGGATGTAGCCGCCGAAGAGATGCTCCTGTCGCAGGGTTCGCGCGACGGAAATCATCTGTTCCATGGTGTAGTCAGCGTTTTGGATAATGCCTGAACTGAGAAACAGTCCCTCGATATAGTTGCGTTTGTAGAACTCAATGGTGAGGTTCACCACCTCTTCGGGAGTGAATCGCGCTCGGGGCGTGTCGCTCGATATGCGATTGACGCAGTAGCTGCAATCGTAGATGCAGTAATTGGTGAGGAGGAGTTTCAGCAGAGAAACACAGCGCCCGTCTGGAGTGTAGCTATGGCAAATGCCGATTCCTTCGGTGTTGCCAAAGCCACCTTCGACGCGCTTTCGCCGAGAGCCGCTGCTCGCACAGGAAGCATCGTACTTGGCTGCATCGGCCAGGATGCGAAGCTTGTTATCTAACTCCACCGGGCTTTCTTTATTCTATCGTCTTAGCGCTCGGCCAACTCGGGTTCCGGGATCGCAGCGGGCGCGGTATGCCATTCCGTGATTTGCCCAAGGGTGGCGGCCAGAGTGGACGCGACCAGGTCTGGCCGGCAGTTTCCAAAGCGCTCCTTGGCCGTTCCGGCATCAATAGTAGAGCCCCACATGCCGATGACGATTTTTACTGACGACGAGGCGGCGCGGACGCGCTGGCAGGCCGCTCGCGCATGGGTGAAAGCGAACGGCGGAACGGCAGAGATGCACACTACGTCCGTCTCCGCCAGGGAGAGCCGCTTTACAGACTCATCCCAAGCCGAATCGGCTGGAAAGGCCAGGGCAATGTAGCCGCTTTGCTCGAGCAGTTGGGCCAACATCGCTGCGGTAATTTCGTCTGCCTGATCGATAGCCGGAACGCAGATTACGCGCGAAGCTTTGAGGGCTGGGGGATGCAGCGAGTCAGGTGCAGTCGGAGGTTCGTTGTCGGGCCGATAATCAGCCAATTCGGCCACTAGTTCACCCGTGCTTAGGAACAAAAACGCTTCGCGCGCCTCATCTAAGGCTCCCTTGTGGCGATCCTGTTCGGCCAGGCCCAAGGCGGGGATCAGAACCTCGTCGTAGAGTTCCACGAGCGGCCGCCCCTTCAGAAATGTCTCGGCGACACTGCGGGCTTCCACTGGGTCCATGGCCAGGAGCCGTTGGTAAAAATGAGCGTCCGGCGCTAAGGGCGCTTCATCGCCCAACAAAACATGCAAGAAGGAAAGCTGCGGGACGTAGCGGCCTAACACGATCACGCAAACGGTCAGCGGCGTGGAAAGGATCAAGCCAGCCCAGCCCCACAGGATGGTCCAGAAAACCGCCGTGACCAGCAGCGCAAGCGAGGAAACTCCCGTGTGGGTGCCGTATAGCCAAGGCTCGATCACGTTTCCGATGACGCCTTCGAGCACCAGGTAGAGCACGAGGACCAGAACAGGAGGGGTCCAAGTGTTAAATACGGCGAGGGCCATGACAAATGGCAGGGCCGCTGCGGCCATGGCTCCGATATACGGCACGATCCTGAGAACAGCCGCGATTACCCCCCAAAGCGTTGCGTTCGGCACTTCAATAAGAAACAGGCCGAATCCGAATAGGAGTCCGTAGATGGCGTTCACCAGAAACTGCATCATTAGATATCGGCCGATGCGGGTGGCGCCATCGTCGAGGGCTTGAGTCATGAGGTTCAACTGGCTCAAGCCAACCAGACGCAAGAGTCGGTTTCTGAGGTCCTCGCGCTTGATGAGGATGAAAATGGAAAATACTAAGATTACGCCGAGACTGCCCAAGGGTTTTAAGGCGGGCAGCAACATACGCCGGAAATATTGGAGATCGTTCTCGGGCGGATCAACGATTTGAACCGGAGTCGGAGTGCCTGGCTGAGTATTTGGAAGCGTGCCGCCCTTCTTGGCCAGGGCCGTTTTTGGAGACTGCGAGGAAGGAGCAACTGGGGCTGGTGAGGCGGAAAGCTCCTTGCCGATTTCCTTGACGCTTTGCGCAGCCTTACCAAGGGATCCGCTCGTGGGAGCGTGGAAGTCTTCTATCTTTTGATGAATATTCAGGCGGTACTGAGGAAGGTCGCTCGCTACTTCAAAAAGTTGTCCTCCTACGATCCAGCCAATCCCGCCAGCTGCTCCAACCGACGCCAGCATCACGAGCAGGACTGCCGGAACCCGGCCGATGCGGAGCCTTTGCAAGGCGGTCACAAGAGGAGTCAGGAGGAAGCTGATTGTGAGGGCGAGCGCGAGAGGGACCAAAATCTCGCGAGCAAAATACAGGACTAAGATGCCGGCCGCCAAGGGGATAAGCGGTCCTATACTCGAAGCGGGTCGGCGGGGAGTTGCCATGTGTTCCGATTCTCGACAAAAAAATCGCCCGGTCTATCGACAGCGACGGACCAGGCGATTTTCACATCTCAGCGTTTTCCGGCGTGGCCGGAGTACGCCAGCTATTTCTTTTTACCTTTCTTCTCTGCAGAGGCGCTGTGAGCCCCCTTGGAGTGTTCGTGGGCGGCGGACGATTGCTCGTGGGCTTTCGTCGAATGCTCATGAGCGGCGTCGTGATCGCCTTTCTCGTGGTGCTCGGCGGCTGTGCGGTGCGATTTTGCCGCCTCGTCATGTTGTTCGGCTGCTTTCTTGTGTTTATCTTTGGGCATAGAACTAGATCCTTTCCGAGGGTTAGACAGCGCCCTGCGCCAAGCGTTACTAAAAGGTTCAAACAAAAAAGAGGCCTCGAAAAGGACGGTTGCCCATTTCGAGGCCTCGCTGGGAGCGAATGCTAGCTTACGGTTGGGCCAGCGCTACCCTCTCAGGATTTACCCTCTCAGCAGCGATAGAACCTGCTGAGGGGCTGAGTTGGCCTGCGCCAGAGCCGCTACGCCAGCCTGAATCAGCACTTGGGCTTTTGTCAGGTTCGCTGCTTCGGCGGCAAGATCGGCGTCTCGGATGCGAGATTCGGCGGTCGTCGTGTTGGTCAACTGCGATTGAGCCAGATTGACGGCGTAGCTGAACTGGTTCTCTCCGCGGCCTACCACCGCTTGCGAGCGGCCCAGGATGCTGACCGCGTTGGCCAGGGCGCTGACTGCACTTTGCGCGCTGTTCTGGTCGGCAATGTTCGCATTGACACTAGTGCCGAGCGTGGCTGAGGTATTCACGTTGCCGGTGGGAGGAGTAATGCCCGTGCCGCCCGGTGTCGCGCCCGTGGAAACCTGAAAACTGGTATCCGTGCTCAGGAAGCGAATCGCCTGCGTGCCGTTGACGTCCTCTTTTACGGCGACAATGTTTTTCAGAGTACCGTCGTTGGTTTGCTGAAGGGCGGTATTGATCGTGCTGATGGCGGAATCGATGGTCCCGCCACTGCGAGTGAGCCCCGAATTCTGCAACGTGATGCTGACCGGATGTTTTCCGCCGCTGGCATCGGTTCCCGTGATGTTAATGGACTGCTTGTCCCCGGCGTAGAGCAGGTCGTTGAAGCTAAGAACTGCAGAGGCACTAGCGCCGTTGGAATCGAAGGTTGAGGAGATGGAAGTCGCCGGACTTGCGGTGTTGCCGCTGAAGCTTGTTCCGAGGTTCCCAAAACCGATGTCGCCCCCAAGAGCATTCAAGCGGAAATTCGTGCTGTTGCTGGACTGCAGCGTAATGGTTCCGCTGTTGTTCACCGCCTCGAGGCCGGCGTTAACAAGACTCGTGTTCTGGGCGATTTGCGCGTTTAGCTGCTGGACGATGTTTCCCGCGCTGGCGTTTGCTCCAGCGGCCGCGACTGGGTTGCTCGCCGCAACAATGCCGAGAGCCGTGGTGACACTCGTGTCGGAACTGAGGGCAACAACCGCTACCGAACTCGCCGTGCCCGATGTCTTCGACGTAAGCACCAGCTTGGTGCCCGTTGAATCCAAGGTGGCCGTGGCTTTGACGCTAAAGTTGACGTCGGTGTTTAAGGCGTTCAACAATGTCGCCGTGGTAGTGGTCGCCGATGCACCCACCGTCACCTGGAAAGTAGTCCCGCCGTCGATGCTGAAGCCGATCTTTCCAGCAGTAGCGCCTCCGCCGCCGCTTAGATTGATTGTGTTGGAGCTGTAGGTGATTGCCGCTCCGGTAAGCTTTCCCGCCGTGGCGTCCGTTCCGACACCCGTCAGATTTGCAGTGATCGCACCGCCTACCGCGCCGCCCGCAGCGGATGAACTTCCGTTCAATGACACCTCAAGCGTGGC
>JANXQZ010001224.1 GCA_025353235.1 Bryobacterales bacterium | reverse complement strand
CGTTCGGTCCGGTGGGCCCGGGCTATACTTACTCCTTTGCGCTATCTCGCTGAGGATCGCAATCTGCGAGAGACTCGCTCCGATATCGTCGTGTAAATCTGTCGCGATTCGGGTCCTAACGTTGGCCACGGCGATCAACTGAGCCACTCGGAAGCGATACAAAGCATAGACGATCAGCAGCACCGCAACGCCGCACATACTCAGGAACCACCAACTCCGCCACATTGGCGGCAAGATGGTGAATGCAACGCGGGCCGGCTGCGTACCGATAGCGCCATCGCTTGCGACCGCCCGCACCAGGAAACGATAGCTCCCTGGCGAAAGGCTAGCGTAGACCACGGACCTTTGATCGATAGGCGCGCTCCAATCACCGTCGGCACCCTCCAGAATGTACTGATAGCGGAGTTTCTCGCCCGGCGAAAATCCAAGGCCCACGAAATCGATCCGTAACGGGCTCCGGGAAAATGTCAGCCCCGAAACTTCTGATTGCCCCAATTCGGAAAGCTGGTGCGGAACACCCCCGGTGCTCAGCCCGGTAACCAACGTGGGCGGCGGTGCCTGCGAGCGATCCACCGTGGGCACATACTGCGATATCCCCAGAGACGTCGCGAACCACAGTGTTCCCTGCCTGTCTGCATAAGCCAGTTTCAATGCGCCCGCAGCGATACCGTCCGCAGCGCTGTAATGCCTAATGTGGCTCAGGCCCTTGGCCTCCGGTTGGAACCGGTCGACGCCCCGGCCCGTGGCTGCATAGATCCGGCCCCAACGATCCTCGGTAATTGCGGCAATGTAGTCACTTGAGAGCCCTTGTGCGGAGCCGTAAATAGTAAACCCTGCAGGGTTCCGGGTCGGTTCATCCACGCGGACCAAACCCCGCGAGCCGGCGATCCAGAGACGCCCTGCGGAATCGATAAAGATTGTATTGAGAAAGCCAGGCAGGCCATTGCCGACTCTTAGACGTGTGAAGCGGCCACCTCGATAGCGCACCACTCCTCCGTAAAACAGACTCACCCACAGATCGCCCGAACGGTCCTCCGCAAACGCCGTAGGCACGGGGTGTGCGGGCAAGCCATCGACCTCAGACAGGAGATGCACGCGTCCGGTGGCGCGATCCCAGCGTGCCAGTCCGCTCTCCGTTCCGATCCATATATTGCTTCCGGAATCCTCGAACACCCGGAAGATCTTGTCGTCGGGGAGTCCATCCCGGGTCGTGTAAGTGGCCTTCGGAAGCGCCCCGGCAAGCTGATCCACACGGGTCACCCGAGCAAACCGGCAGAGTCCTTTACCGGTGCCGATCCACCATTCTCCAGCCCGATCTTGGACAGCGATCTGCTCTGAGCCCCACCCCCAGTACGTGATTGAATTCGGCCATTTGGGCCGGATCGGAACAAAACGTGCGCCGTCGAATACTGAAATAAGCAAACCTGTGGCATGGCGGAATATGGCGCACATTTCTCCTTGCCGGCTTTGCATGAGCGATAACGTATTCCGGACGCCGTCCGCTTCCGTATAGCTGGTGAACCCACTGCGGGCCACCTTCATAGCGCCGGACCCGAAGGTTCCGATCCAAAGATTGCCGTCGCGATCTTCGGAGAGCGCGCCCACAGCCCTGTCGCTCAGGCCTTGCGCAACGGTATAACTCAGGAACTCGTGTTTCACCGCTTTTTGCCCGGGAGGCCACTCCGCAAGTCCCTCGTTGGTCGAAACCCACAGCGTCCCGTTGGAGCCCTGGAATAGCGACTCGATGCGGTTGCCGGGCAGCCCGTCTCTTGCTGTGTACACGCGGATCGTTTCCTGCCGTCCGGGCGTTTGTCCGGAGTCGGCATCGATGCGTAGTAGCCCAACCCTGGTTGCCACCCATACCCGGCCCTCCTGGTCCTCAAGCAGCCCCATGATGAAAAGAGTCTCTTCGCTTGAAATACCGTCCACCCTGGTGTAGCTTTTGATGGTTCCGTCCGGGTCGCGGCGGTAGAGTTCGGCCGGTGATCCTACCCACAGCGTTCCCCGCCTATCAACCAGCACCGCGGTCACAGTTGAGTTTGTCAGTCGCAGATCTACGCGGCGAAACAAAGCATCCTCCGGACCAAGATGAAACAGTCCTCTGTCCGTGCCACACCAGATCCCTCCGTCGTGATCTTGATACAGCAGGGAAGGCTTTATGGTCTCCCCATCTCCGCTCAACGGGTAACGGTGGAATCCGGATGCTCGGCCGTCGTTCGGATCTAACCGGGCCAGGCCGCCCGAGGTAGCGACCCAAAAAACGCCCTTACGACTCTCGAGTAAATCCGTGACGCCGTTGCTTGGCAAGCCCTGCTCGACGTGGTAGTTGGTGAATTGATAGCCGTCAAAGCGCGAGAGACCTTCGGGTGTGCAGAACCAGAGGAAACCGCGCGAGTCCGGAACGATGCACAGAATGGAATCGCGAGCCAGACCATCGGCGGTGGTGTACGTCTTGATGGGCAGACGCTTGGCCTGAAGCAGCGCCGGAGCTACCAGAATAAAGATCAGCCAAGCTGCTAGATCCCGCATGCTTTTTGTGGTCCCGGACACGAGGTAGTATACCCCGCGTCGCGTCCGCTTAGGAAGTGTGCATAAATAAGTGCTTCAGTTTGGCGTCGGCAAAATCGTATAATTCCAGTCGCCGGGAAATGTGTGGCGATTGAGATTGACGGCGGCCAGTCTGGCATCGGAGACCTTGACTCCCTTGGGGTACTTGTTCTCATCCAGTTCGGCATGTACGGTGA
>JANXQZ010001223.1 GCA_025353235.1 Bryobacterales bacterium | reverse complement strand
CCCACGGAAGCGCTCGCCATTGCGAAGGAACGAACCGGGGCCTTCGCTTCCGCATTGCCATTATTGGGATCGCGGCTGGCGATGGTCCAGTAGTAGGTTGTGCCCAGGACCAGCGACGGTTGATAGCTGGTGGAAGCGGTTTGCAACAGCAGGGGCGGCGGATTGGCGGTTCCGAAGTAGACCGTGTACCCCGCCGACCCTGTTACTCCGCTCCAGGTCAGGCTCGCCGTGGAAAGGACCCCGCTAGCACCGTCGGCTGGCGTTGAGAGAGCCGGAGCGCCCAGGGCCGGGAACGCGATTCTTACCGTCAGAGCATCGGAGACGGGAGATGTTACCGAAAGATCGCTTGGAGCAGCTGAGGCCGTGACTAGAAAGGTGCCTGCGGCGCTCCAGGTCTTCGAAGCCGACGTTACTCCCGCAGGAAGCCAGCCAGAATCCGTGCCATCTCCCCACGAGAACTTGTAGCGAACCTGGTTGCCCCTGCTAGAAACGGCTGCTCCTGTCGAAAACGCGTACGAGGTTTGCGGAGCTCCGGTTTGCGACCCGGAAGGCATCGACGGCTTGGACACGGTCTCGGGAGGGGTGGGCACCACCAGCGCGCCCGCCGCCGCGGTCCAGGAAATGTATCCGCCTTCAAAGTCGTTCCTGAGGCCCCCGTTCCAGGCATACTCGTCGCTGACGGGAAATCCGACAGTGCTGGAACTGCCCCCAACCGAAGCGTATTTGGCCGCGATCGCACCTTCCACGAAGAAGCTGGAATTCGCGCGCGGACCAGAAGCAAGCCTGTAAATCTGGCCATTTTCGAAGCTTTGAGACCTGCCGCTCGTGCCCAGCGGCGAAGATGGAGCAGCCGCTTCTTCGGCTATCGGCATGCCGAGCAGGCCGCCGCTCTTGCAGGTTTGGCCCTGACAGGCTAGTGCCCACTTAGACAAAATTAGACCGCGCACGATGTACGTCTGCCCCAACCGGGGGCCCGACGCATACGATTGAATTTCGCCGTTCTGGGTGAGGCTGAAGATACTTTGCGAGCCACCAGTTGAGGGCGCGCCGAGCGCTTCGTCCTGCACGGGATAGCCGAGCGCCGTCCCGTCGCTGAAGGTCAGCCCTGGACCGCCTGCCGACAAATAATAATTCCAAATGGAGTCATGCATCCACGCTGCGGCGCTTTGCCCGTTCCCCAACAAAATGGCGCTTTGTCGGCCGGTGCCCGACACGAAATCCTGAATGCTGCCGTTCACCCAGCCGTGCAGGTTGTCGGAGGCGCATCCGAGCATGGCCGTCCCGCCGTTCTTAAAATAGCTGTCTGCGAAGGCTGTGCCTGCCGTTCCGGTGTCCGCCGAACCGGGACCAATCGCGCATAGGTTCGACTGAGCCGTTGCCACAATGCGCTGCTTGTTGGCATCCGAAAAATGATTCACCATGCGAGGCCCGAGCGGCGTGATCGTGGTTCCGGCAAAGCTGCCGGTCATGATGGTGTCGTCGTAGCAATTGCAAGCGTTGTCGTACGTGCTCGTAGCGAAACTATGATCGCCGTTAAAAACGTGCCCGAGCTCATGAGCAACCAGCAGCGATTTCTGAAGCGCCGTGGCAGTGTAGGGAGTACCGCCGCCAGCTGAAACCTGCTGAGTGATGCTGGCTGATTGAGACGTGCCGAGAGAAGGCTCATAAGAACAGCCGATCACTCCGCTGTCGAAATTCTTACCCGAGAAAACGTGAACCAGGTCCCGCCCTTCGGTTCGGTGGGCCCAATACGTGTTGACCTGAGCCACAAGATCCTGGGCTACATTCGAACACACGGACGTGCCGATAAAATCTGCCGAAGACGTATGAATCGTTTGCAATCGCAGCCGGAAATGAACCTGCACCTCGGCGTTGTAAATGCCCTCGACATCGTTCAGCACGGATGCTTGCCGAGCGATCCAACTGGTTGGATCTACGCTGTAGAACTCCGCGTCGCCGTCGAGAATGATGGTGGCGGTCAACAGGGTTCCGGCGGACAGAGGGGACGCCAAGGCTTGCGGGGTGATCGTTCCGAGGATCGTATCGTTGTATAGGCTGGGGAGCGCCTCAGCATCGGCGGCTGCATAGGCGACGTGCTCGATCCCGTTCGAAGGAGCGCCCTGCCGCTGGACCGGTTCAATGAAATACCAAGACTCGCCAAAAGAGGCGAATCCGCGAACCCGCCTCCCCGAAATGCTGAGGCGGACCTCGCTGCGCGGATCGTCGTCGAGCTTGCCCTTGTAGGTTGTAGGCGGACCGGCCGGAATCTCCACATCTCCCGCAGGAGTGATCAAGATCGCCTTGTAACCCGGACTCCGCATATCGTTGACGGAGAGCTTCAGAGCGTGCGATTGTCCGTTAATCGGGAAGGGGGTGGAATTGCCGGTCCGGGCGGCCTCGAGCAGAGCGTCCGCATCAATCGAGAGGCTATGGAATTTCCGGACGCCAGCCATGCGCCCAGAACGGTCAAGCACGACCTGAGCGTTCAGCGCGGACAGCACCAGCGCGTACAGAAATAACCTGCGGGGAAAACTTCGCAAACTCACGGCGATTAAACCTTATTGTAGGCCGGTTCACTGGCCAGCTTCTAGAGCCTCCAGTACCATGTAGTCCAAACCACTTCACCGGTCATATTGGCCGCTACTTTAGGCCCAGTTCGGCTCGGATCACTTGCACATTTTTCAAGGCCTGGACTTGGAGCGGGCTGGCAAGCGCGGCCGACTCTTCGGAGTATTTCAGGCCTTCCTGAATGCGCGCTTTGTTCTTAGCGGCTTTGCCCAGCTGATAGTTCGCCAGTCCGAGGTGAAACAGCCCCATGGCGCGCAACTGATCGTCAGCGAGGTAGGGAAGAGCTTGCCTGAGCCATTGATCCGCGTCCCTGTATTGCCCCTGCGCGCTGTAGGTGACGCCTGGCATCCAATAGCCCAGGCCGAGAAAGGAATCGCGCTTGCGTTTCCAGTCCTGGTCGCTGAGGCCCTCGGGCTTGGGTTTGTCCTGCAGTAGTTTTAGCAGCTTGGTCGAGTAAGCAATTACTTTGTCGGGCTGGTTCTTCTTTTGCAGGCACCAATCGGCTGCGATCAAAAGGGCGTCTTCATTGGTTGGGTCAAGGGCCGCGAGTTGCTCCGCTCGCACGCCGGCCTTGTCGCCCTGCCCCGCTTGGCGCAGGGCATTAAGATACCTGCCGTAGAGCTTGGGAAGATACTGGCTCTTGAGATTGCGCTGCTCCAGGTTCTCTGTCAGGTCGATTGTTTGGACCGGATCCGCCACTTGCAGGGCGAGGGCGTAAATCGAATATTCGGTGTAAATATCGAGCTGCTGGGCGTACTCGAGCGTTTGCTTCTCCGGGTCGGTTGCCTGTTTGCCTGCCGCGATAATCTTGCGGGCCGACTGAGATGTGCGAGCCGA
>JANXQZ010001216.1 GCA_025353235.1 Bryobacterales bacterium | reverse complement strand
CGATTTGCGCAGCCCTGGGTTTAGTTACACAACGCCGCTGCTCAACTCGCAGGACGGGGGCCGCTCCTTCATTCCCAACTTGCTGAACAATCCGTTCCCAAATAAGAGAGACCGCCCAAGGAGCTTCCCGGAGGAATCGTGGGACCGTTCGGGAACGGATTGTTCAGCAAGTTGGGAATGAAGGAGCGGCCCCCGTCCTGCGAGTTGAGCAGCGGCGTTGTGTAACTAAACCCAGGGCTGCGCAAATCGTCATTGTTGGGATTCAGATAATATTTTCCAATGCCTCCGCGAATTACGAGGCGCTCCTTCATTTGATAGGCGAAACCCGCGCGAGGCTGAATGGCGGTCCAGTCGAGTTTGCTGGGATTGGAGCGCTGACCATTTTGGCCGGCGAAGAGCAGCACACCCTTGAGGGGTGCCAGATCTGGAAATTTCGTGCGGTCAATTAACTTATCGGCCGGGTTCGCAGCGCTTGGATCGAAGCCTACGGCAATGCGGTTGTACCGTTCGTTTGCCGATATATTGAAGTCCCAGCGCAGGCCGAGATTCAGCGTAAGTTTACGACTCACCTTCCAATCGTCTTGCACGTAGGGCGCGAAGTAGCGATACAAGTATGCCGGGAACGTGTTGTAGTCGATGCCGCTATTCGTGGTGCTTGGGGTCCCTAGAAGCGCGCTGGCGATGGCATCGCCGCTTAGGGCGTCATCGCGATTGTATTCTTTGCGCGTCGGGCCCTTATCGAAGTTAATACGGAACGGATTGCCAACATTCTTGGTAGCATATTGGATCCAGCGCATGTCCAGGCCGCCCTTGATGGTCTGAGAGCTATGAATCCAAGTGACCGTGGGATGGGCCGCCCATGTATTGGTCCAGCTTCCGCCATAGTAGCGGCCGAGCGCGTTGTAGTTCGAGTTGAATTCGTAGCGGCCGAACGATGGAACGCCCGGCAGTTGGCTCTCTAAACTCTTAGGGAAGCCCAGCGTTGACAGATCGAAGCCTTCATTCTGCCGTCCATACGATGGATCCAGGTAGCGGCTGAACGAGATGCGGAAATTAGTAACCAGCGTCGGCTTTAACGTCCCAACCCAATCGAGAACATAGGCATCGTTCACGCGTTTCAGAGGGAGCGGGCCGTCTTGGCCAATACCCGCTACACCGTTGGTGAGTCGCATCTCGGTTCGATCATTGCTTGCATGGCGGAAGAACAAATGCTGCCGATCGCCGATGTTCTGATCGAGCTTGATCACGAGATTATAAAAATCGTCTTTGTCGAGATTTTGTCCGCCTGCGACAAAGAAATTTTGGGTCGTATAAGCTTGACCTGGAGTAACAGTATTGGGCTTTGGCTGATAGCCCAAGATCTTTTGAGCGATCGGATTGAGGCGGTTGGCGGGGATGATGTTTCCTGGGAACGGATCACGCGTCCACGTGCCGTTCACGTCGCGGCCAGTAGTCGGATCGTAGATGACGATCTTCTGCCCATTGCCATCCTTCAAGTTGCTGAAATCTCCGGTCAGCATCTCCGGGGCTGGCACATTCAGGAAAAGCGGAGTCGGAGTGCCTTCGCGATAGCCTTCGTAGTTCACGAAGAAGAAGCTCTTATTACGGCCGTCATACAGCTTGGGAATGAACATCGGTCCGCCGATGGCACCGCCGTATTGATCGAGGAAATGGGCGACCTTGGGAACTCCACGCGCATTATTTTGAAATGAATTCGCGTCCCATTGGTTGCGGCGGGCGAATTCATACAGCGTACCGTGGGGTTGGTTTGTGCCGCCCTTCAACGAGACGTTGACGATTCCACCCATGGTCTTGCCATACTGCGCGTCGAACGAGTTGGTTTGAATCTTAAATTCCTGGACCGAATCTACCGGAGGCACCAATGCGATGTTGTTACCTCCCGCCTGCGCGTTGTTGGGAGCTCCATCCAGCAGAAATTCGTTGTTGCTGTTCCAGCTCCCGTTGATGCTCCAGGTGGCGATTGCCCCGTTGTCGAAAGGCCGCTGGTAGATGATATTGCCCTTGAATGCTCGCAATCCGTTCATGCTCTCCATTCTTTCCGCAGGCGTTAACTACAACAGCAATATCA
>JANXQZ010001176.1 GCA_025353235.1 Bryobacterales bacterium | reverse complement strand
CCGCATCCTCCGCGTAGTAATAAAACATACCCGGCATGGGCTGATAAATTCCGTCGGCATCGGAGAGTTCGAGGGCCGAGTTGCCGATCTTCAACGTGGTATGAAGAATGACACCGCCCGGCGCAACGGCGCGTCCGAGTTCGATCGCTTCAAAGGCCTTAGCCAAAAACTCAATCAGCGGTTCAGCACGGAGTGGGTGCAGAAAAGGCTGAATAGTTGGTGCACCCTCCGAGTGAAAGTGCTCGCCCTTAAACGTCGCAATGTACCAGAAATTCCCGCCGGGATCTTTGACGTGGGCGGTGCGTTCGCCCCATTCCTCGTCGGCAGGAGGTTTCAACGATTCGGCACCGGAAGCCAGAGCGAGCTGATACGTTGCGTCCGTATTCGGCACGTAAATGTGGAACGCCATTGGACCCAGGTCGCCCTTCCACGAGACGTCCGGGCCACCGCCGCCAACCATCAGCCCGGAGTCGCCGATTTGCAGTTCGGCGTGATAGCCCCCGGCAGATCCGATAGCGCGGAATTTCTCGGTCGCCCCGAATACCCGGCCTAGGAAGTCGATCAGAGCCGGGACATCGTGGACAACTGGATAAGCAGTGACTGTCTGCAGGTCCATCAGCTAAAGCTCCTCTAAAATTGCGGCGATTCGATCAGCGTCGTTCGGAACCACGATAGGGTGGTTCCCGTAGGTGGCAACAATGTCCGAGCCGTCCGGCGCTTTCAATTGATTCGTATGATAGCGATAAATGTAGTCTGGATCTTTCAAAACATTCCCGGTCAAGACGGCCACCACGTCGGACTCGCGGTCCATCACGCCCGAGTTCGTCAGCTTGCGAATCCCGGCCAGCGTTGCAGCCGATGCAGGCTCGCATCCAATTCCGCAGCGGCCGATGATTGCCTTCGCGTCTGCAATTTCCTGCTCGGTTACCTTCTCCACCACTCCGTTGAATTCGCGGATCTCGCGCAGCGCTTTCGGCCAGGAAATAGGGTCCCCTATTTTGATGGCGGTCGCGAGGGTTTCTGGATGCTGCACGCTGCGGAACTCGCCGCCTGTTTGCACGAAATCGTGAAAGGGCGCGGATCCGGCTGCTTGGATCACCGCCAGGCGGGGCGTCTTCTCGATGAAACCTAAATCCCGCAATTCGCGCAGTGCTTTGCCGAACGCGGATACGTTGCCAAGGTTGCCGCCCGGAAGCACGATCCAATCGGGAACGTTCCAGTCGCGCTGATCCAGCATTTCGATGACGATGGTCTTCTGCCCCTCGATCCGGAACGGGTTCACCGAGTTCAGCAGGTAGATTCCGAGGCGCTCCGCAAGAGTGCGCACGAGAGCGAGAATCTGGTCGAAGTTCGCTTCTACTTGCAGCGTGCGCGCTCCGTACTCGAG
>JANXQZ010001167.1 GCA_025353235.1 Bryobacterales bacterium | reverse complement strand
TCTCCACGTTGCTGTCTAGTCAGAGCAGATTGACAATCTGCCCACTTCGATTCGAGCCGCCTGTTGCATGGTGATCGCCGCAGTGTTTTCTTAGACGTTCTGACCTGATCCGCAGACTCGAAACCGCCACCGTTTGCGGGGCAGCCAATCCTACCTGCCAGCCGACTTCCCCTACCTAACCCGCTCTAAATATTTCCCCGTGCTAGCATCCACAAAGACCGAATACTCGCTAGTCCCCACGCTCTCGCCCCACAACACCCGCCAAGTCAAATCCGGAAACCGCCGCGTCCGCTCCAAAATAAACATCAACGGCATCGTCGGATTCTTCTCCGCAAATTTCTTGCTATCCTTCTGCTGCATCGCGGTCTCGAGCGCTGCATCCGAATCCGTCCGAATCGCAGCCACGTCAAACGGCATCTCCTGCCCCGTCGGCCCGGACCACGATTGCTCCAACCCCGCAAACACTCCCTTATGCAAATTCCCTTCAGCCTCCATCGCCGACCATGTGTATTGCCGCGCCTTGCGCTGCCCCGCCGAAACAAAGTTGGTGACCCATGCGCCTGCCTTGCCTCCCTCGGATTTCACGCCCGTCAAATTGTAGCTCTGCATCATAAGCGGTTGCGCATCGATCGCCCAGCCGCGAGCCGACGGAAACATCTTCTGAAACGCCTGCCGCCCCGTAATCGGCGGATCCGGCTTCTCCGCCTCCTTCTTGGCAGCCTGTTTGGGCGCGTCGGAACAAGCCGCCATGAGGAGCAGCACGGCAGCAACAGTCAACGGGACGATTTTCATTCTCATCTTTTCCATTCTGCATCATTCTAAAGTGGAAGCGCGGGAGCGATCACGCCAACCAACCAGTAGCAGCCAAATCAAAATCTATCTCCGCCAATCTCAACAACTTAAAAAACCGACCCTCGACTTTTGCAGTTCCCCTGCTACCGTGAAGTCGGGTAAGCACCCACCAAAGGAGCAAACTATGCATTCCGCATCATCCGCGCAGCCCCACCCGCGCCAAGCCGCCAACGAAGCCAACGCCCAGCACAGCACTGGACCCCGCACCGCCGAAGGCAAGGCCCGAGCCGCCGCCAACTCCCGCACTCACGGCCTCTGCGCCAAAGACGTAATCATCGCAACCTCCGAAGAGCAAGTAGAGTTCGACGAACTTCTCTCCCTCTCCCTCACCGAAATCAAACCCAACGGCAGCGTCGAGCAAGTCATCTTCGATCAGATGATTGCCGACACTTGGAATCTCCGCCGCATCCGCCGCCTGGAAACCGCCCTGAACCAAGGCATTGACCCGCTCGCCGCGCTCGACGACGAAGCTCTCCAATCCAAACTCGAGCGCATAGCCCGCCACCGCACCCGCATCGAGCGCTCTTATTTCAAATGCCTCAAGGAACTCTCGCGCATGCAGACCGAGCGCGTCCTCACCCGCTGCAGCGAGCAGACTTCCGCCTTCACCGACGTTTCACCGCTCCTGAACACCGCGCAATTCCGCCGCGCGCCAAGCAAATCG
>JANXQZ010001094.1 GCA_025353235.1 Bryobacterales bacterium | reverse complement strand
TGAGGAAAACACCGCCGAAGTGGCTATGCCGTTGGCATCCGTCACCGCAGTGTTCACGCCGCCCGCGAAGGTGCCGCTAGGACCGCTGACGGGAGCTGTAAACGTCACCGTCACCCCGCTCACACCAAAGCCGTGGGCATCCTTAACCGTCGCAACCAGAGGCGCGGCAAATGCAGTGTTGTTGAGGCAGGCGCTTTGCGGCGTTCCGCTGGTAGCCGTGATCGTAGAAGGTGCTCCAGCTGTGGCCGTGATGGTCACAGTGGCCGGACTGCTCTTCATTGCGAAGCCATTGTCGACAATCAGCTGCGCGATATAGGTGCCGGGAAGATCCGCAATAAATGTCGGAGATACCGTGGTCGCCCCAGTGAGCGAGGCGTTGCTGCCAACGGGCTTGCTCAAAAGCGAGAACGAGTACTTTAAAGGAAGGTTGCTGGGATCCATGGATCCGCCCCCGTTCAAGGTAACAGTCGAGCCAGCCGCAACAGTCTGATTCGGCCCCGCGTTGGCGGTCGGCTGACCAGCGGTGGTTGTGATCGTCACCGTAACGGGATCGCTCATCTTGAACCCGTTGCTCACGATCAACTGCGCGACATAGCTGCCAGGCAGATCTGCCACAAAGGTTGGATGCTGAGTGTTCGCGTTGGTGAGAGAAGCGTTGCTATTCAGCGGCCTGCTGTTAAGGACAAACTGGTATGTCAGCGGGAGCGACTGCGGATCGGTGCCGCTGCCGTTCAGCGTCACCACCGTGCCTGCGGCCACCGTTTGCGGCGATCCGGCATTGGCAGTCGGCTTGAGCGGCATGTTCGTCGTAATCGTGACCAGCGAGGGAGCGCTGCTCCCATGGAGATCGCTGACGATCAACTGCGCTACGTAGGTGCCGGGCTGATCGGCCACAAAGGTAGGATTAACCGTTCCCGCATTCGTCAGGGTAGACATCGCCATGCTGTTAGGGGGCACGGTCGTGAGGCTGAACTGATAAGTGAGCGGGTTGCCATCGACGTCGGTCGATCCCGATCCGTCCAACTGCACTGTGGCGCCTACATTCACTACTTGACCCGGACCGGCGTTGGCCACGGGAGGAGAATTTTTGGTGGTGATCGTAACCGTGGAAGGATTGCTGCTCCCGTTCTTATCGCTTACGATCAGCTGAACCATGTAAGAGCCGGGCTTGTCCACCACAAAAGTGGGCGAAATCGTATTCGCTCCCGTCAGGCTCGCCGAGCTGCCGACGGGACGGCTTGTGAGGACGAAGGCATACGTAAGCGGGTTGCCGTCCACGTCGGACGACCCGCTCCCGTTCAGCATCACAGTAGTTCCGACGGCTACCGTCTGATTCGGACCGGCGTTCGCCACCGGCGGGGTGCTGGTGGTGCTGATCGTTACGCTGGCAGTGCTGCTGGCGGTACCGTTGCTGACCGTGAGAGCCACCGTATATGTTCCGGGGACGTCGATCACAAAGCTAGGCATCACGGTGTTCGCGTTCACCAACGTTGCATTGCTGCCTGCCGGGCGGGACGTAAACGCAAAACTATACGTCAGTACGCCGATGCCGCTCGGGTTGGAGGATCCGCTGCCGTCCAAGGTGACGGTTGCACCCACTGGAGCCGTCTGACCGGGACCCGCGTTGGCGATCGGCGGAGCCGGACTGCTGCTAAAAGTCCACTTAATCTTGGCAAATGAGAACGGAACGCTGCGGTCCACCAGGATGGTGAACGTGTTGCTGCTGGCTACTTGGCTGTTGGCTGGAACCGGCGCAAAATTGAGCGTGTCTTTTCCAGGAACCACAACGACGCTTAGATCCAAGCTCGTGAGCGTCGCAGACACGGCGGTCTGCGGGCCGCCGGAATTCATAAGACTGGCGCTGTACGTCACATAATATTGAGTCGTCGTATGGCGCTGCGAACTCACATACTGGTAATTATCGATGGAAAAAGGCTGAGCGCCCAGAGTGGAAACTAAGCCCAAACCAAGCATGGCCGTTAGGCACACAAATCGCATGATGACCTCACTGCAAGAAAAAGAATCTAAAAATGCAAATAAATCAACTAACTGAAAATTCTGCCTGCGGGACGCCGGGACTTCCGCCACGCAACGCCTGCAATCAAACCTAGTAATGAGAGCGCGACACTCGCCGGTTCCGGAACGGTAGGCATCGTTGTGCCCGAGGAGATCGTCGACACAAAATTTCCGTTTGCGTCGAACTGATCGATCGTAAAGTTCTGCGCCCCGGGCAACCCCGACCCTAAATACATAAAGTCCACGCTAAACGGGCCAGCGAGCGAGGGATTATTCACCTTTGCCACCGCGCTGTAATCTCCGTCCACGCCTGGAGGGTTGTTGGCATCGAACACAAAAAGCGTAAAATCGCTGCCCGCCATTCCGTTCACTAACGAGCTATACAAGGTCGCCGGGAACTGAACATCGAAATCTTGGTTTGCTTGAAACGTAATACCGCTTACCGTGTAATTATAACGATACTTTGCCGCGCCGGGCAACTGGGTAACTGTGTATTTAATCGTAGCTGCCGACAAATTGCCAACGAGGCAAATCGCGGCGGCCAGGACGGGAATGAATAATTTCATACGCATGTTAGGATCTTACTCCGAGATTGGTACTCTTCAACCTACGATCTTAGTACAAATGCCAGGAAACAGTACCTAGGCCCCACGTACCATTTCTGGCCCGGCCTGCCTCCCTTTGGTTTATCCTACGCCGTTTAGCAGGCGGACGGAATCAGAAGTTTCCTAACGGCGCAGTAGTGGCTGGCAGAGTGCCGAGCTCCTCGTCGACGATTACGCGCAACTGATCGTACGTCATGCCGCCGCTAAAGAAACGTCCGTTGATGAAAAAACTGGGCGTGCCTTCAATCTTGTATCCCTGACCCTCTGCCAATTGGGACTTTACCAACTCCGCCTGCTCGCCCGAATCCAGGCACTTATCGAACAGCTTCGCATCCAAGCCCAGCGAGCGGGCATGCTCTTTCAGCTGGGAGACGTCGAGTTGCCGAGTGGCGAAAAGCTTGTCGTGATACTCCCAATACTTTCCCTGGGCTCCGGCGCAGTGGGCGGCTTCGGCGGCCTTCTGAGCATGGCTATGCATGGGCAGCGGCACATCCTTGTAGGCAAACGCGACCTTGCCCTTATACTCGGTTTCCAGCTTATCCAGTCCGGGCTGAGATTGTTGGCAGGCCGGACATTCGAAATCCGCGTATTCCACGATCGTCACCTTGGCATCGCGACCGCCGCGCAGAGGCGTATCCTTCAACGATACAGGCACTCGCGGAGCAGGCAGGCGCAGGGCGATGACAGCGTCGTTCTTGATGGTCTTAAAGTAAGCGGCTTTCGCCTTCTCAAGGCGGGCCTGCCGAATGTGCTCGATAATCTGCGGTCGAACCGCTTCGAAGCTTTCGGTGGTTTGCACGCCTTCGAAATATACCCGCAAGGATTCTTCCGAGGGATCTTTAGGCAGGGTGGACGTAACATGCTTGTCGATCAGCTGCGCCACGGTCAAGTGCTCTTTTTCAGCCTGGCGCTCCAAAAGGTAATCGTCGACAAACTCTTCGACTGCCTTGCGCTGGGCTTGATAGAACGTGTTCCGGGCCTGAAACAACGACCCGGATTTCTTTCGCTCGACGTCGGCTGCGGTCAGCTTTACGCCGTCAACCTCGACGACCACCGGACCCGCCGTGCTGGAAATTCCAGAGCTCTTCTCTGCCGAGGAAAGAGACAAAATGAAAACGGAAGATAGAGAAAGGATTGCTGTGGTTCTGAACATTATGATGAAGTATAACGCAGGTCTAAGCTGGAACGAATAACAATTGTGTTAGTACAAAATGACTTGGATAACCGGGGTATCCGGTTATCCAAGTTTTTAAATCAAAGCAACAGTAAATGGTTCTACTACCTTACTAGTCGGCTCGGACTGCGCCCTGGCCGCCCAGACGGCAGGAGCGGCACAGGCCGAATCCGCTGCCAGTGATCTGGATGAAGCCGCAAAGCGTGGTGATGCGCGTCAGTTCCGCGGCGCTCAGCGTCGCGTTAACAAACGGGGTCTCCGTCACGCCATAGGTCCCGGCGGGGGTCGCCGGCGTTACGGGAAGAGCGTGGATGGTGGTGCCGAAAGCAACCAGACCCGGAACGATCAGGTTTCCGCCCGTTCCAACCGTGGCAGCGTTGCAGGAGGCGGCGGTTGCGTTGGCAGGAGCGGCGACGCCCGAAGACGCCAAAATCTTAATTACGATCGAGGTGGGACGGCCCGGCGTCAACGTGTTGTTAACGAGGTCGTTGTTGGCCGAGAGCGAAGCGAGCCCGTCCGGGGTAACCAGGCAGGTGCAGCAGGAAACCAGCTGCTCGTCTGGCGAGAAGGTGTAAACGTTGGCGCAGATGTTGCCGTTCTGAAGCGGCAACGACGTGGTAGAGCTGGCGCCGCTGTTGGTGATGTTCACGACGGAATCGCCAATCGCCAAGTTCGATGCGTAGCGAACCTGGAACGGACCATCCTGAGCGAAAGCGGCTACTGTCGAGAGCGACACAACCGCCAGAAATGAAAATGCACGAGAGTTCATGGTAAAGCCTCCGATAGACAAGGTACCCTGGTACGCGGCCTACGGTAAATGGTCTAAATGGACTAATCAAAATGATTAGCCAACCTTAGCGGTTAGGGCATACCAGGAGTAGTTTCGCGCGGAATCTGCAAAATTAGGCCTGATCGCGCAGAAGTCGAGGAAAACGTCTCATTTAGTTATAAGCCCGGGCAAGCACAGTTTCGCTCGATGGGAGATTGATTTTGACGCAGGAGGGGGAAAATTCTGGTACTAAGAGAGTAAGTTAAGCGTCATCCGAATGGGCCGGCCGCCTAAAGTCAAAGAACCGCCGACCACAAACAGCATGGTCGGCGGTTCCAGGCAAAGGCGCACTATCGAGAAAGCGCTGGCAGAACGGACACGGACATTTGCCCGGCGGGCGTCACGGTGACCGTTAGAGTCACATCCGGAACATACGGAGGCGCCCCAGCGTGAATCACGGTAGTGCCCGGCCCGATCCCAACGATTGGGATGGCGTCGATTGCCTGCGAACTGCCATCCGGGAAGAAGTTCACGGAGGATTGCACCTGCGCTACCGCAGGGTTGTCGGATTGCAGGAACAGGGTCACCGCGCAGGAATCGCCAAAAGAGCAGCGGCCCTGGGTCGTATCGCCGGGAGGCGCTGCCGACGCGAGCGCCAGCAGGACAATTTGCATGCTATTGGCGCTGAGCGTGATCGACGTCGGCATCCACATGACCGTGTCCGTGGTTTGAAGGTTCTGAGTCGCGGTCGCAAAGCCGGGAGCCGAGGCGCTGATCGTATACGCTCCGATATTCAATCCAGTCACCGTCGGTTGAGCGGCGGGCACCGTAGCACCAGCGGGAATGAAGACACTCGTACTGGACAGCTTCCCCTTGAACGCGTCGCTGACGGTCAGCGTTACGGTGACCCCGCCATAGGGCGCCGGAGCGCCTAGGGTGATCGGGAACGAAGCGGTCTGGCCCAGCCTGACGCTCGTATTGAAGGGCAGTCCGATAGTTCCCGGGGCAAGCACGGATACGTTGCCATCCGCCGTCCCGACGTTTGGCCCGCTGGCATGAATCACCGCCGACCCTCCGGCAATGGTTGTTACCGGAACGCTGACGCTGGTGCTGTTGGGCGCAAAGGTGACCGTCGTCGGCACGGTAGCCACGCCCGTGTTGCTCGAGCTGAGGGTAACCACCAGGCCCCCGGCCGGTGCCGGAACGGATAGATTCAAGGCGAAGCTTTGAGTCAGCCCAACGCCGCTCAGAGTCAAGGTCGACGGAGAGAAGGAGAGAGTCCCGCCCACTTGCACGACTTCGGTGTCTCCCGTGAGACCAGGGGCTGTCGCGCTGAGGTTGGCGGTTCCGAAAT
Source organism: Bryobacterales bacterium (assembly GCA_025353235.1). Classification (GTDB taxonomy): domain Bacteria; phylum Acidobacteriota; class Terriglobia; order Bryobacterales; family Bryobacteraceae; genus JANXQZ01. The sequence goes on along the minus strand of JANXQZ010001094.1, from coordinate 7,859 downwards.
CCACACCCGTCAGCGACGGCTGGACGCTTGCCGTCATCGCACCCTCGGGAACGAAAACGAGCGTTGGATTCACCGTCAGCTTCGAGGGATCGCTGCTGGCCAGCGTTACAAAGACGCCGCCCGCCTTAGCAGGATTAGCAAGCTTCACTTGGAAATTCAGCGATTGGCCCGGAGCGACTTTGAGCCCGGAAGGGATCACGATGTCGGGAGCCGTGACCAGAATGCTCGCCGTCGAGCCCGTGACGTTGGCAGCATTGCTGCTCGCCGTGATCGTAGCCGAGCCAGGTCCCACACCGGTCACCGGCACGTTCACGCTGGTTGCGTTTGCGGCAAACGTGACTGTAGCGGGCACCGAAGCCGCACCCGGATTGCTGGAGCTCAGGGTAACGGTTAAGCCGCCAGCGGGGGCCGGGGACGAAAGATTCAACGCGAGGTTGTTTGTGTTCGTGCCGACCACCGTCGAACTGGTCGGCGAGAAGCTAAGCGCAGCTCCCACCTTGACAGACTGGGTGGCCGGAACATACCCGCTGGCCGTGGCGCTAATGGTCGAACTGCCGAAAGTTACGCCGCTAACTTGCGGCTGAATCGACGGGACCACTGCCCCGCCGGCGATGAATACCGAAGGCGTAACAGTCGCCGAGGGGTCGCTTGAAGACAGCGAGACGGTCACTCCTCCTGCTGGGGCGGGAATAGACAGCGTGATCGGGAATGCAGCGGACTGGTTCGTGCCAACCGTCACATTAGCCGGCAGCACGATAGTCCCCTGCGAGACCGATGCAACCGTAATGTTCGCCGTGGCGTTGGCTATATTCGCGGAACCGGCATTCGCGGTGATCGTCGCCGAACCGGCTCCCACGCCTGTCAGCGTCACGCTGGCGCTCGTTGCGCCCGCCCCAAACGTCACGCTTGCGGGCACTGTTGCCGCACTCGCGTTGCTGGAACTCAAGGTCACCGTCAAAGGAGTCGGAACCGATGCCGACAGGTTGAGCGTGATGTTCTGCGTAGTCCCGCTGTTGATGGTCGAACTCTGGGGCGAGAAGATCAGCGTGCCGTTCACCTGCACCGCCTGACTGGCCGAGGAGTAATTCGGAGCCGAGGCGCTGATGGTTGCCGAGCCGAAATTCACACCCGTGATTTGCGGTTGCGAAGCAGGCGTCGTGGAACCGCCAGAGATAAAGACGCTCGAGGTTGAAAGGGTCGCCTTGGACGTGTCGCTCGAAGTCAGCGAGACCGTGACGCCGCCCGCAGGCGCTGGAGAAGAGAGCGTAACCGGGAAGGCAAGCGTCTGCTTCGGCGCGAGCGCAACTCCGCCCGGCAAGCTGATCGCTCCCGGACCAACCACCGTTACGGAGAGCACCGCATCGGGAATGTACGGAAGCGCGCTGGCGTGGATCAGGGTGGTGCCCGAACCGGTCGCCGTGATTGGAATTACGTTCGTGGCCTGGGAACTGCCATCCGGGAAGAATGCCACGCTCCCCTGCACTTGGGCCACTCCAGGGTTGTCCGAAGTAAGCGTGACAGACAAGCCGCCCGCAGGTGCCGGCGAAGCCAGCGACAGCAGCACGTTCTGGGTGCCGTTTCCGCTAATGGTGATCGATGGCGGCGAGAAACTCAGCATTCCCCGGCCTTGAGCCGAAACCGTGGCGGGCGCATAGCCCAGCGCAGTTGCCGTGATATTTACCGCGCCGATATTCAACCCGGTCAACACGGGCTGCGTAGCAGGCGTTGTCGCGCCCTGCGGGATGAAAACGCTGGAAGTCGAGATGGAGATCTTCGAGGGATCGCTGCTGCTCAGCGAAATCGTAACGCCGCCCGCAGGTGCCGCTCCGCCCAAAGTAATCGGGAACGCAACCGTCTGGCCGAGATTGACGCTGAGATTAGCAGGCAGTCCGATCGTACCCGATCCGATCACGGTTACATTGGCCGTGGTATCGGCCAGGCTGATCGAGTTGGCGTGAATTACCGCCGTGCCCGCTCCTGTCGAGGCGACTGGAACACTCGCATAGCTCGTGTTGGCCGCGAAACTTACCGTCGCAGGCACGGTAGCCACACCCGGATTGCTAGAACTCAAGTTGACCGTAATTCCGCCCGCCGGAGCCGGATTAGACAGGCCTAAGGTTAGATACTGCGTCACCCCGGCACCGGTGATCGAAACGGTGGAGGGCGAGAATGTGCCCGAAGTCGCCACTTTCACGGTCTCTGTGTCGCCTACCAACCCGCTCGCCGATGCGATCAGGGATGCCGTTCCGTAGCCAATTCCACTCGCTTGGATGGTGAAGGAGGTGCTTGAACCCTCCGGGAAATAAATGGAGGTTTGCGACAAAGTGAACTTCGACGGATCGCTGCTGGACAGCGTGACAAACACGCCGCCCGGTTTCGCCGGGCTCGCGAGCTTTACTTGGAACCCGACTTGATCGCCCGGCGCCACCACCAGGTTCGCAGGCAGGAAAATATCCATCGCCGAAACCACCGTTGCGCTTGCGCTGGCGGCCGTGACATTCGCACTGTTTGTGCTGGCGTTGATGGTCGTCGAACCCGGCCCCGCGCCGGTGACCGGGACTGTCACGCTGGACGTGTTGCCCGCGATCGTCACGCTGGCCGGAACCGTGGCCGCGCTCGAGTTGCTCGAATTCAGATTGACAATTATTCCGCCGGCTGGTGCCGGAACGGACAAATTGAGAGTCAAATTTTGCGTGGCCGTCCCCATAATGGAGATGCTTGCGGGCGAGAAGCTCAACGCCCCTGCCACTTGCACTGTCTGGCTTGTCGGCGTGTAAGTAACCGCCGAAGCCGTGATGGTCGAAGAACCGAAGTTCACCCCGGTCACCTGGGGCTGCGTGCCCGGCGACACCAAACCTGCGGAAATGAAGACGCTCGGCGTAACCGTGACCGAAGGATCGCTGCTAGCGAGCGAAACCGTGACGCCGCTCGGTCCAGCGGGAGTCGAAAGAGTAACCGCAATCGGCGTCGATTGATTCGGTCCTACCTTGACGTTCGACTGCAGGCTGATCGACCCGACTATAAAACTGTTCGAGATTACGATTGCGGCCGCGGCGTTCGAGACGTTCGCCACGCCAGTGCTGGTTGTAATCGTAGTTGTGCCCGGAGCGAGACTGGTTACCGGAACGATTACGGAGGAAGCCCCGGCAGCCAAGGTGACGCTCGCCGGAACCGTCGCAACGCCAAGATTGCTGGAAGCAAGACTAACGGTCAACGCTGCTGGCGCAGGTCCCGAGAGAGTCAATGTCAGGCTCTGCGGTCCGAGAGAGTTGATCGTGAGGGTCTGCGGAGCAAAGCTTAATACACCATTGACCACCACCGCCCGGCTGGCGGAGCTGTAGCCCGCAGCCGAAACCGTGATCGCCGCGGATCCGAAGCCCGTCCCCGTAACTTGGGGCTGCACGGACGGCGTCGTGGCCCCTGGGGCGATCGACACGCTAGCAACTGATAGCGACACTTTGGAGCCGTCGCTGCTTTGCAGGAAAACCGTAACCCCGGCGGCGGGAGCGGGGGAACCGAGAGTAACCGGAAATGGCGAAGTCTGCCCGGGCGCCAGCACCAAGCCGGAAGGAATGCCAATTCCCCCGAAGCTTGCCACGTTCACCGTCGCCGTGGTGTCGGCCAGGTTCGGGGCGCTCGCATGGATGACCGTCGAACCCGCTGAAACATTCGTGATCGTCACCGCCGCGCTGGTTGCGCCGCCAGCAAAACTCACCGTGGCGGGAACCGACGCCACGCTCGGATTATCTGAAGTCAGGTTGACCGTTATGCCTGCCTGCGGAGCTGGCGACGACAAGTTCAGACTGATCGTCTGCGATGGCGTGCCCAGCGTCACGCCGGAGGGCGAGAAGCTGAGCGAACCCGCAACCAGCACGGTCTGGGAATCGCCGGAATAGCCGGCTGCCGAGGCGCTGATGGTGGCGGAGCCGAAGTTAACGCCCGTGACCGTCGGCTGGACTAGCGGGGTGGTCGATCCCGCGGGAATCGTCACGCTGGAAGTGCTGAGAGCGACTTTCGTAGGATCGCTGCTGGTCAGGCTCACCACAATGCCGCCGGAAGGCGCTGGCGTGATCAACGTGATCGGATAGGTCGTCGGCTGGTTGGTGCCGATGCTAACGTTTACAGGCAGCGAAATCTGGCCCAGCTTGCCGACCTGTATGTTCGTTGTCCCGGTGTTATACCCGGCCGAGCCGGCCGTGATCAACGCGGAGCCTGCGCTCGTGCCCGTAACGGTAAAAGACGCGGTGGTGCTGCCGCCAGGCACCGTCACCGTTGCTGGCAAAGTCACCACTCCATCGGGGCGAGCGGCCAGGTAAATCGTGGCGCCGTTGGGCTGCGCCGGCCCGCTGAGCGTGATCAGTCCATTGGTAGTGCGCGTAATCCCGATGAAGCTGGCGTCCAGCGTTACCGTGATTGAAGGCACCGCCACATTGATCGTGCTGCTATTGGGAGCGAAGCCGGAAGCTGCCGCCAGAATCGATGTGGTGCCTGTTTTGTAAGGCGTGATCGTAACGTTTATGCTTGTGGAACCCTCGGGAACCGTAACGCTCTGTGGCGCGCTAGCAATGCTGGGGTCGCTGACATACAGGTTGACTACCTGTCCGCCCGCACCTGCGGGAGACGGAAGCGTCACTGTCAAGGTGCCAGTCACGATCGTGTTGAGATTCAAAGGATCGGGGCTGAGAGTGATCGCCTGCGATCCAGCCGCCGCAATGCTGGCCGTAACAGGAATGCTGCTTGCCAGAGCGTCGCCGACCATCAATTGCGCCACGTACGTCCCAGGCATATCCGCCACGAATGCGGGCGCTACCGTATCGGCTCCCGAAAGGACTGCGTTGCTTCCGGCCGGACGGCTCAGGAAAGACCACCGATAGGAGAGCGCATCGCGATCGGCATCCGAGGAGGCGCTGCCATCCAATTGAACGCTGTCCCCCGCTTTGACGCTGCGATTCCGGCCCGCCTTCGCCAGCGGCGCGGTGTTTCGGGTCGTGATCTTCACCGTGGACGGCGCGCTGTCGAACAGGCCGTTGTTGACGATCAACTGCGCGACGTAGTCGCCCGGCTGGTCCGCGATAAAGGTCGGAGAGGCGGCGCTGCCATTTTCAATTACGGCGCTGCTGCCTTCCGGCCTCGCAATAAGAGCCCAGCGGGTTGCGAGCTGACGCCCTTGCGAGTCGATCCCCCTGCCCTGCAGAGAAACGACGCTGTTTACAGCAACGGTCTGATCAACCCCTGCCTTCGATTCCGGAGCCAATGCCGAGTCAGTCGTGATCGAGACGGTTGCGGGAACGCTGTTCACTTGCCCGTCGTTGACGATCAACTGCGCGACGTAGGTGCCTGGCAAATCGGCCGTAAAAGCGGGATTAACCGCAGTGCCGTCGTTCAAGGCCGCTGCGCTGCCTGCAGGCGCGGAGAGCAGGGTCCAATGATAGGTAAGCTCGTTTCCGTCCACGTCGGTCGAACCCGAACCGTTCAGCTGCACGAAAGCATTCGGCACCACTACCCGATTCGAATCGGCGTTTGCGACTGGCGGCGTATTCTCGGTTGTGATCGTGACAACCGAGGGATTGCCATCCGCAGTTCCATCGTTCACCACGAGTTGGGCGACATAGGTGCCAGGTTCATCGGCTACAAATACCGGCGAAATCGAATTAGCTCCTTTAAGGACGGCTCTGCTGCGAGCCGGTCGGCTAAGCAAAACCCATGCATATCCGAGCGCGTTCCCATCTACATCCGAAGAAGCGCTGCCGTTTAAGATGACGGCGGACGCCACGCGAACCGTCAAACTGCGGCCCGCGTCCGCCACGGGCGGCGTATTCAACGTATCGATGAACGTGGAGGCGGTGCTGCTGGACGCGCCATTGTCAACTGTAAGCGTCAACTCGTAGGAGCCGGGAACATCCACGGCGAAGGCAGGCTCAACGCTTGCTGGGTTGTCCACCTCAGCCGTGCTTCCTGCCGGTCTGGAAGCCACAGCCCAGCGATAAGCGAGAGCGCCGGATCCGCTGGGGTTCGTCGACGCGCCTCCATGCAGCTTGATCGCCTTTCCGACACGCGCAGTCTGGCTGGGTCCAGCATCGGCGATCGGCGGAGCAGGGCCGCTCCGGAACGTCCACCTCAACTTCGAGGCATCGAACGGGACGCGCCGGTCTAAAAGGATTGTAAAGGTATTCCTGCTGGCTGCTTGGCTGTTGGCCGCGAGCGGGACGAAAACCAGCGTGTCGTGCGAGACTCGAATATCCGGGTCCAAGCTCGACACCACGGCTGAGACTGCAGCCAGAGCGGCTCCAGGATTCACCAAGTCGGCGCTATACGTGACGCTGTTCAGCGTCGGCGAAACGCGGTGTGTTTCCACGACTCGATAATTGCGAATGGACAGGGTTTCCCCGGCCTGCATGGAAGAAAAAAGGCTGATGGCGAGAACGGCCGCAAATCGAATTTGACGCATGATGTACCCCTGGGCGTTATAGAAAATAGGAAGACTTGGTATAAATTAATCCGCAACAAAGGCTAAGTGTCGGATTTCCCCGACCGCCTCAAAATAGCACGCTCCCTGAAGCACGCGACTCGGTTGCCGAGCCGCGCGCATTCAGCAAGCAATTTTCAAAAGAACAACTAAACCCTAGCGCTGGGCGGTCTGAGTACCCTGCGGCCCGAGCTCTTCGTCGATGATCACTTTCAGCTGCTCGAAGGTCATGCCGCCGCTAAAGAAACGACCGTTAATGAAAAAACTCGGAGTCCCTTGAATCTGGTAGCCTTGTCCTTCGGCCAACTGGGCTTTCACCAGATCGGCTTGCGCACCCGAATCCAAGCACTTGTCGAACGCTTGGCCATCCAGATGGAGCGAACGGGCGTGCTCTTTCAACTGCGAGACATCCAGCTGCCTGGTTGCGAACAGCTTGTCGTGATACTCCCAATATTTGCCCTGGGTTCCTGCGCAGTGCGCCGCTTCGGCCGCTTTCTGAGCATGGCTGTGCATGGGAAGGGGCACGTCCTTGTAGGCGAAAGCTACTTTCCCTTTGTACTCCGCTTCCAGCTTGTCCAGACCGGGCTGCGATTGCTGGCATGCCGGACATTCGAAATCCGCATACTCGACGATCGTTACTTTCGCGTCGGATCCTCCTCGCAGCGGAGTATCCTTGAGCGAAACCGGAACCCTGGGCGCGGCGAGAAGCAACGCGACCTTCGCCTCGTTCTTTATGCTCGCCAGATAGGCTGTTTTCGCTTTCTCCAGCCGTGCTTGACGGATGTGCTCCAGGATCTGCGGACGCACCGCCTCAAAAGCTTCGGTGGTCTGCACTCCCTCGAAGTAGACGCGAAGCGATTCCTCCGATGGATCCTTCGGCAGAGTGGAACTGACGTGCTTGTCAATCAACTGAGCCACGGTAAGGTGCTCTCTCGCAGCCCGGCGTTCCAGAAGGTAGTCGTCGACGTACTCCTCCACCGCCTTGCGCTGAGCTTGATAAAACGTGTTGCGGGCCTGGAACAAAGACCCCGACTTCTTCCGCTCCACGTCGGCCGCGGTCAGCTTCGCGCCGTCCACTTCGGCTACTACCGGACCGGCTGCCAAGGCTGAGCCGGAGCTATTCTCGGCAGCGGCGACAGGCAGAATCGCCGCAGAGAAAAGACCTATGAGTGCTAGAGTTCTAAGAATCATAATTTAAGTATTTATTGTAAAGGGAATGACCAACCTAATCAAAAAACTTGGATAACTGGGAGCACCAGTTATCCAAGTTTCAAACGTGAACAACGAGGATTGCTAAAGTAACTAACTAGTCGGCTCGGACTGCGCCCTGGCCGCCCAGACGGCAGGAGCGGCACAGGCCGAATCCGCTGCCAGTGATCTGGATGAAGCCGCA
>JANXQZ010001072.1 GCA_025353235.1 Bryobacterales bacterium | reverse complement strand
GTTGGGATGGCGGAGTTTTCTACGGCGGCGGCTACGAAGTTGCTTACGGTCCCGTGAAGCATGGCGGGCGGAACTTGACCATACGCCGTCTCGATCGCGACGTAAAAGCGATTATCGTTTGATGATATGTATGAAGCCATTCTGCCTTCAGGCGTACCGCGCCTGCCTTTTAGTTAGTGCTGAATTCAGCCGTAAAGCCGATCTTTGCCATCTGTAGAAAGTTCCGCCCGCCATGCTTCACGGGACCGTAAGCAACTTCGTAGCCGCCGCCGTAGAAAACTCCGCCATCCCAACTGCCCCGGTTCTGATCCAGGACCCTCGTCACAGCGTCGGCGTAGATTTGAACCATATTCTCTAGTCCGTCCAGACGATCTTGAGAGATTCTCACTTCTGCGGACATATGTACTTCGCCGGAGAACGTCCGGAATTTCTCTCGGAGCTGGTTCACCACTTTGCTGCAATAAATGTGTACCGTCGGGTAGCGATTGGCATGGGTCCGCTCAATAAACTCCGGCGCTGCATTCTGTGTAATCACCTGCTGCCCTTCGAAGGGAGGCAGCTGCAATCCTGCGAGATCGGCCATCACCGAAACCGCCGCCGGCATCCCCGACGGAAGCACCAGAATAGAATGCAGCTTGTTTGTCACCGTGCTGGCTGCTTGTGCCATATCATCCTCTTAGAATTCCTCTGTGCTGCACCACGAACCGATCGGGAGTCTGCCCTTGGCCTGCGCTCATTCCCTGCTTTAGCCCACTTGCCGGAATTATCCAATCCGCATCTGGCGGAAGCGCCGCAGCGTTCTGAACAGACGCACCTTCGGGACTCAGTCCCGCATACACATTCCATCCCACCGCATTAGCTGGACGGCTCACCGGGCTAACAATCATCTGGGTGCCGTCCACCGTTGGAAGTGAAACTACATCGCTCGGAGAACCTTCCTGACCGGATCGATTGATCCAGGTCATTCGCACGTAATAAGTAGTGGCCACTGAGCTGCCGGCAATCGCGATCAGCAAAGGGGATTGGGCCTTTGTGATCGGATCCCAAACCAGCCCCACTCCCACGTCGTAAAGAGTCTTCTCCGCCTCCTTAGCCAGTTGTTGATACTGGCGCCACTTGCCCTGATAGCGATCGTTCAGCTGAGTGTTGTAAGCGTCTTCGTAGATCAGCGCGATCGTTTTCAACCCATGCCACCGCCGCAGCGGGTCAGTGAGCGCCACATCGCCCACATCGATAACTCTCCGATTGGGCTCCCATTGGCAACTGCGCTTGAGCAGGAAGAGCAGCAAGTCGGAAGCGATCATGTCCTGCGCCAGGGCCATCTTCGCGGTGATGTCAATCTGCTCCACGCTTGCCACATCCAGAAGCCCGCTCTCGTATCGCTGCAGATCCCGGAGATTGTTAATCTGTCCATCTGTGAATAAGGCCATGGCTGCGTTAACTCCTTACAGCTCTTGTTTGCGAGCGGGCCTGTGAAGGTGCTTCAGAGCCTTGCGGAATTCGTCGGTTTCTTCGTCGCTGGCCAAGCGCGCCCTGCCTTCGACAATGAGTTTTGCCGCCATTTCTCGACTTACTTCGGTCTTCACGCCTGCCTTCCCGCCATCTTGCGTTTCCACGCTCACCACAACGGGGTGCGTCGACGCGATATCCTCTTCCACCTTGCGCATTTTCTGGTAAAACATTCGCAGATCCATATGTGTTCTCCCTTTCCCGGCATGACGCCGCAAGTTTGCCGTCTCTTGCGGCGGAGTCTGGGACGAGCATTGCGGCCCGTCCCGTTTTCTTTTGATTAGCTATTCACCTGCACCGCGAAATTGTTTCGCAGCACCGCGCAGCCGTACAGCACGTCAACGGTGAACTGTTGAGCCAGTGTGTTGGGCTGATAACTCATCACCACGCGGATGCCGAAGTTGCCCATCTCGGCGTATTCGGCCACCGCGCCGGTCCCTGGCAGAGGCTGCGGCAGGCGCCGAACCACCAAGCCGATTGCATTCTTACCGAACGCAAGATTATGCGTGGTAACGGGTCCGCTGCCTGTTTTGCCGACAAATTGAGACCGGAAGATGTAAAAGTCTTTCATCTTGCCGACCGAACCGTCGATCAGTGCTCTCAAACCAGCCTCGCCCGCCGTATAGAACTCGCTGAATCTGGGAACCTGACGCAAAGCGGAATAGCCCACCGAATCCACAACCAGATACTTCGATGCGCTAGCTGGCATTTTGGCCTGGAACAACTCCGTCTCCGCCGCGTCGATCGTAGCTTCGGACAGAGGTGAGCCCGATGAACCCACAGGCGAGTTCGCGGTGAATTGCGAGTACAAACCCAGCAGGTCGCTTTCGATTCGTTCGGCCAGTGCAATCACCGCCGGCTGCATGTACAGCTTAAGAAGGTCCGGGACGGCCAGAACCTTGGTCACGTCCGGAATCTGGAACGTGGCTTCCGCATGAGTG
>JANXQZ010001053.1 GCA_025353235.1 Bryobacterales bacterium | reverse complement strand
ACTTGACAGGTTTGGAGTCGGCTGTGGAGTCGCACGTGACTACGTTGATGGGATAGATCGTATCGTGTATGCGCTTAGTTTCAGCACAAGTCGTACGATTAGGGTCATAGGGCCCTCCTTTCTGCTTCGTTTGGGAATGCCCGGGACCGAATCCCGGGTCTTTCATTTGAAGCTCGAGTGCCTCATTTGGAAACCGCCCATTCCTACTCCGCAGGAAGTCTTATACTCTGTGCTCGCAGGCTGCGAAAACTCTCAACTCTTCAGTCCAGATTTTTCGGTCGGAACATCTTTTCGGTTACGGCGCTCACGATTCGTCGCGGAACCAGTCGCTGCACTTCGGCCTGAATCAAATTGGCCAGTCCGGAGATCATGACATGCTTGCCGCCCGCGAGAGCTTTCAGGCCTTTGCGCGCCACTTCCGCCGACGTTTCGATGGTGGCGGTCCGCTCGGTGGGAATGCCCGCCAGCCCGTCAAATTCAGACTCGGTCGAGCCTGGGCACAGCGCACACACTCGGACTCCGTGACGCTCCACCTCTTGCGCTAATGCCTCGGCAAACAGCAGATCGAAAGCCTTAGTTGCCGCGTAAGTTGCCATGTAAGGAACAGCCTGAAATGCAGCAGTGGAGGAGACGATCAGGATGTGACCCCGCCGACGTTCGATCATGCTCGGCAAGAAGAGCTGAGTAAGATGCACCACCGCAGCGCAATTGACGCGCACCATGGCAACCTCTCGCGCAGCTTCGATGTTGGCGAACTCTCCGTAGCTGCCGAATCCGGCGTTGTTGATCAGCAGATCGATGGCGAGACCCTTTAGGCGGGTGAATGCGTAGATTTGCTCCGGTGCGGCCGACTCTTCCAGATCCGCGACGAAGCACTCGACATTTATGCGATAAGCCGAGCGCAGCTTTTCCGCCAGCGTCTCCAGTCGACTGGCCCGGCGTGCAGTGAGCACCAAATGCGTTCCGCCTTCCGCGAGTTGCTGGGCGAATTGTTCGCCAATGCCAGCGCTCGCACCGGTGATTAACGCCCATCGCCCGGCCCAGGCTCGCTGCATTCGTTAAGCGCCGCTTTCGTGCAGGATTCGATAAATTTGGGCTCCGTGTTTCTCCACGGTGTGCATCCCGATCCCTGGAACCTCTAGTAATTCACGCGCCGTTGCGGGACGCTTGACGGCCAGCGCCTTCAACGTTTGATCGCTGAAGATTCTGAAAGCAGGCACGCCGCGACGCTTGGCCTCGCCCATTCTCCAGGAGCGCAGCTTCGATTCAAGCTCGGAATCTCCGGGCGCTGGCGTAGGCTTCGGTCTCGTTTTCGCGGCCGCAGTCGGCGACTTCTTCTTGCGCTTCCTCTTCGACGGAACGAAAGACTCGTCCTTGATCGTAATTTCCAGCGGAGTGGATGCGTCAATGCCAGCGGCCTCGCGCGTCAAGCTTGCCTTTCGATACGGGATCGATCTTCCATCCTTCTCGAAGACGGCGTCCACTAGCTGCACCAGACCGGCTCGCGCCATCCCGCCCAGTATCTGTTCAAATGCATCGCGATCCATTTGGCCGTGCGGGCACAGCTCGCCATGCAGTTTTCCCGTGGACTTCGCTTCCGATCCTTTCATCGCTGCAAGCATGCGATACATCAGCGCTTTCTCTTCCTTCGTCGCCGGTCGGAACTGCTGAGCGACGCACTCGTCGGCAGCGCAAAAATCGCAAATGCCGCAGGCCGTGTGCCCGTCTGCGATATCGCCAAAATGCCGAACCAGCATCGACATCCGGCAGCGGCTCGTCTCGGCGTAACGAATCACCAGATCGATCTGACTGCGCCGCTGCTCCGCATGCGCGACGTAGGAATCGCGCCAGTCGCCGTGTCCCCGAGTGACGTTGTCGGCGAAGTCCACCATGGCTCCGCCGTGGATCCACAGCTTCTCGAGCGCCTTATCGAACGTCTCGGCATCCGTACCCATGCGGTATTGCAGCGCCTCTTTTTCGTGCGGCTCGGGACCCAGGCGAGCGAAGATCGCATCCAGCACAGTCACATCCGGGTAGTCCCGCTCAAAGAAAAAATCATGCGTATAGCGGTCCGCGTATGAGTGCATCAAGATGGCGCGACTCGGCTCGCCATCTCGTCCGGCGCGCCCGATCTCCTGATAGTAAGCCTCCACGCTCCCAGGCAGCGCGGTGTGGATCACGGTGCGTACGTTCGCCTTGTCAATGCCCATCCCGAATGCGATTGTCGCGACGATTACGTCCAGCTTGCTTGAGAGGAAACCATCCTGCACTTTCCTCCTCCGCTCCGTATCCAGACCCGCATGATACGCAGCGGCGGGAATGTCATGAGCCAGGAAGGCAGCCAAAGCCGAGCACTGCTTGCGAGTGGGCGTATAGACGATGGCTGGCCGCCGTTCGGGGTCAGCCAGAATCTCTTTCACGAGATCGAACCGTTGCGGCGACGGTACCTCCACCACTTCAATCGCTATGTTAGACCGGCGGAAGCCATGAATAAACAGGGCTGGTTGGGTGAGACCTAGTTGGACCGCGATGTCGCGCTGCACAACCGGAGTGGCGGTGGCGGTAAGTCCGATCACCGGCGCAGGACGCAGGTTAGGCAAGTGCTGGCCGAGCATCCGGTAGTCCGGCCGGAAATCGTGACCCCACTGAGAGATGCAATGCGCTTCATCGATTGCGATCAGCGCAGGTTTTTTCTTTGCTAGCATCTCTGGAAATCCCGCAACTCGCAGACGCTCGGGCGCGATGAAGAGGAACTGCAACCGGCCGGACAAATAGTCGATGCAGGCTTGCCGAGAAGAGGCTCGATCACGTCCAGAATGAATCCGTTCCACCGCAAAGCCGCGCTCTCGCAACTTCGCCACCTGATCCTCCATCAATGCAATAAGAGGGCTGATCACCAGAGTGGTGCCGCCGCGAGCGATTCCCGGCAACTGATAGCAGAGCGACTTGCCCGAACCGGTCGGCATTACCAAGAGCGCATCCTGGCCCTCGATCACGGCTTTGCAAACTGCCTCCTGGTTAGCGCGAAACGAAGCGAACCCAAATCCCTTTTCTAAAAGCTCGTTGAGCGAGTCGTACTTTAGTTCCGGGGCTTGCGTCGTTTCAACTGCGACGACAGGCGCTCTGGTTTGAGCTGTGGCTGGAGTCTGCCCCACCTTGCCGACCACTTCCCGGACATACTCCTCAATGCCTTCGAGGAACGGCCCCAACTCGGCCTTTCCCCGCTCGATGCGCTTAAGGAAGGCCTCCCACTGGCCCGTCATTGCCGGACTCTTCACTTCGGGGTGCACAACTTCAATCAGGTGGACGCCTTTATCGGTGGCCTCCAAACTCTTCCCGTTGCGCACCATGTATTCGCGCTTAAGCAGCACTTCGATAATGCTGGCCCGAGTGGCGGGCGTCCCCAGGCCTGACTCTTTCATTGCATCGGACAGTTCTTTCTCGTCGAGCGTCTTGCCGGCGGTCTCCATCGCAGTCAGCAATGTGGCTTCGGTAAGGCGCTTCGGCGGGCGGGTTCGCTTCTTCACCGCCTCCGCTTCGAGAACATCCTGCGGCTGATCCTTGGCAAGTTCCGTCGGAAGGACCTGCTCGGAGTCCTTCGGATCCTTCACCTTCTTAGCCGCCTGAACGTCGAGAAGCTTCCAGCCTTCCTGCAATACGATAGTGCCCGATGAGTGATAGCGATCCGTAGTCGGCCCATTCACAATCGCAGTAATCACTGTAGTTACGGACCACACATAATCGTCATGCCAGGCCGCGAGAAGGCGACGGCAGATCAGATCGTAAATCTTGCGCTCGTCAGGCGGCAGGCTTGCTTGGTTGGATGACGAGGCGGTAGGGATGATGGCGTGGTGGTCCGTGACCTTCGCATCGTCGACGAAGCGCCTCCCGAGCGGCCGCTCGCCCGTTCCCGGGGCTAGGTGCTCGCGATGCGGCCCCGCGATCGCTTTCACAATGCCTGGGAGAGTGGCGGCGATGTCTTGCGACAGATGGCGGCTGTCGGTGCGCGGATAGCTGATCAGCTTGTGCTTCTCGTAGAGCGCCTGCGCGACGTCCAACGTTTTTTGGGCGCTGAAGGCATAGAGCCGATTCGCGTGACGCTGCAATTCGGTGAGATCGTAAAGAGGCAACGGGGCCATGCGCTGCGTCTCGGACTTGATGGATTCCACCGCAGCTTTGCCTGTCAGAGCGCGAGTGACGATGCGGGCCGACTCCTCGCCATCGATTGGAAGTCTCGATTCGTCGGGCTTCGTCCGGAACCACGTACCCTTGTAAGCGTTCGCCTTTGGATTCGCGGATGGCCGAAATGTGGCGACCACTTCAATGTAATCTTCCGGCTTGAAGTTGCGGATGGCGAGTTCGCGCTCCACCAGCATGGCGAGCGTCGGCGTCTGAACTCGTCCAACGGAGAGATCCTCGCCGTAGGCCAGCGTGTAGGCTCGCGAGAGGTTCATGCCCACGAGCCAGTCGGCCCGGCTGCGTCCTCGGGCGGCGTCGGCTAGCGGATCGTAATCTCGTCCCGAGCGCAAAGTGTCGAAGCCTTTGCGGATTGCGTCAGGCGTGAGCGATGAGATCCACAACCGGTTCACCGGGCGATCGCAGCCAGCCGCCTCGTAGATATAGCGGAAGATCAGTTCCCCTTCGCGGCCTGCGTCCGTTGCGCACACGACTCGCGAAACTTTGGAGGAGCTGAGCACGCGACGCACGACTTCGAACTGGTCTTTGGTCTTTTCGTAGACGACTAACGGCCAGTTCTTAGGCAGCATCGGCAGCGTATCGCGCCGCCATTGACGCCATGCCGGATTGATCTCATGGGGCTGGGCCAGCGCTGCTAAATGGCCGATGGCCCAGGTGACCACGTACCCGTTGCCGTGCAGGTAGCCATCGCCTTTTAGATTCGCGCCAAGGACGCGTGCGATATCGCGCGCCACGGATGGTTTTTCGGCGAGCACGGCCGTGGTACCGGATTCCAGAGTCGCCATTGTTGTGACAGCTCCATTTTACAGGGAGAGTAGCCCGGAAACTTGGCAGCCCAGAAACTTCATTGACACCTGTACCGATACAAGGTACGGTATGCTGATGATCAGGACGTTTCGTCACCAGGGCTTAAAGCGTCTGTTTCGGAATGCTGAAGCGAGTAAGATCCGAGCTGATCAACTTAAGCGTATTGCGGATGTGTTGGCCAGCCTGGATACGGCTCTGCGTCCGAGCGATCTTGACTTTCCGGGATATCGCTTGCACCGACTTAAAGGCCATCTGCAAGGGCATTGGAGCGTGAGCATTAGCGGGAACTGGCGCATCATCTTCCGCTTTGAAGACGGCGATTGTTTTGATGTTGATTTGCTGGATTACCACTAGCTGGAGAGGAACAAATTGATGCCGATGAAAGATCCCCCGCATCCAGGCCACTCGATCAAGGATGCCTGCCTTGGGCCATTGGGCCTGAACGTGACTGAAGGTGCCAAGGTGTTGGGCGTCGCCCGCCATACGCTTTCCCGTGTCCTAAATGGGCGAGGCGGGATATCGGCAGAGATGGCTATCCGATTAGAGAAGGCCGGGTGGTCGAACGCTGATCAGTGGTTGCGATTGCAAACTGCGTATGACTTAGCGCAGGCGCGCCGACATCAGCACGCGATCAAGGTAGAACGGTACGAGGGCCGCCCGGCGCTCTGAATCCGCTGCGTTTTCGATTACGCGGACGGTGTCGTCCCAAACCTGATACCTCACAACACCGTCCGTGTGTAACCAACCTCCAACTTAGAAAAACAACGTAACGCCGAAACGAATGCTGCGCGGACCCTGATAGGCCGCCGCCATCCCGAACTGCGGATCTACCCGCAGGCCATCCGCAGCAACTTTGGCCTTATAATCATAGCCCTTAAAGATCTGGGCCTGCGTCGTGGCGTCGAAGATTCCGCCGTCGTTGGTGTGGCTGTACAGCACGTACTTGTCCGTCACCGTGGCCTGATTGAACAGGTTTGTAAAGTTCGCCTCGAACTTCGCGCGCGCTCCCTCATGCAACTTGGGAAGCTGGATCTCATGGAACAGGAGCAGGTTCACTTGAGAGAAGAAAGGCGTCCGGCCCAGATCGGCGCGATTGTTGGGATATTGAGGCGCGTCGATCACCGTCACTTCGGTGGTCAGCGGCGTTCCGCTATAAGCCTGGAGGAACGGGGCGATCGAAGTCTCGCCCACCTTTGACTTATACGAGTACGAGACGTATGCCTTGAAAGTGTTTGGACGGTCCGTCGCAAGCGGTCCATAGATCAGCTTGCCTTTGGCATCGTAGCTCATCCATGGAAGATCGAAGGCACGACCGTTATTAGGAGAGATGCGGCTGAGGTTGCCGTTCGAAGCTTCATCGGAGTTCGCCAAACCTGCGTAGTTGCCCTTTAGACTGCTGTACGTGTAGCTTAGCGAGTAGAGCAGGCCTTGGCTGAACCGTCGTTCAGCTCGGAACTCGATGGCATTGTAGTCGCGCTTAGCCTTGGGAGTTGTTGGTACGCCAGCGGCGAATGTGCTCGGCTGGGCCACGATCCCGTAACCCGGATTTCCGATGAAGTAGGTCTCCCCATCCGCGAGAAGACTGCCGATGTCCTCAATGATGCGATCCACCGCACGGTGATTGTAGCGGGCGCTGATGACGGTTTTACTGTTGAGCTCGTATTCCGCCTGGGCATCGTAGGAGTGCAGCGAGAACGGCTTTAGATTTGGATCGAGCAAGTGCTGGCTGGGGTCGTTAGACGGGATGCGCCAGTTCACGCTTTCGAACAGAGTGCCCGGAGCCACTCCTGGCTTCAACTTGGAGATGTCTGGATCATTCAATGGGTACACGAAGTCCTTCCAAACATCGCCGCCGAAGCTCCCGCGCGGAAGCGAGTATTTCATCGTGTCGTAGAACTTGCTGTAGGCCGCCGAAATTTTAAACTTTCCATTTCCAAGCACGTCATAAGCGCCGCCGATCCGAGGCGCGATTTTGCTGCCCCAGCCGAAGTCTATGGCGTGGCCCGGGAGAGTCTTGTCGGTGCTGAAAGACGGCACGTATTCATTTTCGAAGCGCACACCCAGATTCAGGGTGAGTCGCCGCGTTGCGCGCCAGTTGTCCTGAAAGTAGAAGCCCGTATTGTTGCTACCCACGTCGCCGATGGTGCCGAGGAAACTGCGATCGATCACGTACCCGTAGGTGCCCTTGACCGTGCCGGGAACTGTAACCCCCTTGTAGGCAAGATTCCACCCTAGGCGAAAGTATCCATCGGGATAAGAATTGGCTACCGTATTATGCAGCCGATTCGTGGACCAGCCTCCCCGAAAATTGTGCTGCCCGTGGAAATCCGCCAGATACGAAACATCGGCGCTCAGATTTACGCGGGTATTCTCGTCAATGGTGGTCTGCTGGTTGGCGGGAGTGAACTGACCGCTGGGCGCTTGGTATTGCGGGGGTACGCCGGCTAGTCCGTTGCTGCTGCTGACGAAACGGAAAAACGTGCCGCGCGGGATGCCATAGTCTTTGTAATTCTCATAGTTGTAGCCGCCGCGGAAGCTGATTACCAGCTTGCTGGTGGGCGTGTAATCTGCCGATCCGCTGTACACCGAATTGGGCGTACGGCCACCCTGATTGCGGTAATCGTTGGTGGGGCTGCTGGTGCCTTGCAGACTAGGCAGCACGCCCTGATTGCGAAACGGCGAATAGATATAGGTGGCCGCAATGCGCAGCTTCGAGAACGGAGCGTAGTCGATCTTCGAGAACAGATAGTCGGTTTCATCCTGTTCATGGAAAGTTTTGGTCGAGTTATCGCGCAGGAACGTCACCTTGCGTTCGAAGCTTTCGATCTGGGGAGCGAAGCCCGCTGAAAACCAAAGACGATCCTTAATCAGCGGGCCCGAAAAGATGCCGCCCGGATTGAGCAAACGGTATCCGTCGCGCGATGGCTGAAAGTAGTTGGCGACATTATCATTATTCGGATCGAGGCGAAGACTTTGCCGTGGGCGGGCATTCAGGCCGTCGTCCGCCATGTAGAGGAAGCCCTGGCCATGGAAGCCATTGCTCCCGCTGCGCACCACCGCGCTGATCACGCCGCCGGTAGCTCCGCCGTACTGGGCTTCGAAGCCGCTGCTCTTGATCTGGAATTGTTGCACGAATTCGACGGGGATCTGATTCGAGCGCAGCAGGCGTCCGCCCTGAATGTCAGTGGCCTCCACTCCGTCCAGGTAAAAGGTATTCTCCGAACCGCTCGATCCGTCAATCTGATATTGGCCCGACTTCGCTTCGGCGCGGGCACCAGGCGCGAGGGCGATCAGGGAATCGAAATTCCTCCCCTTGGGCAGCCTGTTCATCTCATCCATATTCACTTCGGTGGAGACAGCGCTGAGGGTGGTATCAATCTTGATGGCTTCGCCGCTAACGACAACGCTTTCGCTAACACGGCCTACCTCAGGCGCGAGATTCACCGTAAGCATTTTGCCCGCGCCGAGGCTGAGGTTCGTTTCTCGAAGCTGGCTAAAGCCGGGCGCGGTGACGCTGAGAGTGTAGGTTCCAGGCGGCAGCGCGGCGAATCTGTAGGAGCCAGATGAATCGGTCTTCACTGTTTCGGGCCGAACCAGATTTGTGCCCGAAGCTTGCACTTCAGCCTGTGCGATGGCTGCGCCGGACGGGTCCTTGACGGTCCCGAGGATGGAGCCTGTCGTCTCTTGAGCAGACAGACTGAAGGTCAAGACAACGAGCGCGGCAGCGAACGCTCCCGCGCGAATTGCACGATGGTGTTTCAATTTAGGTCCCCCAACAAAGTCATTAGTCGCGAACGAAGGCGGTGCAGCATCGCCAGCGCCGATATCGCAACTGGAATGTCAGGTAGTGTACCACCTACTCCGGTTCTGCGCAAATTTTATTGTTTTGCGAGTTTGCGCATTGCATATACTCTTTAGGAGGAAGCGGAGGAATACATGGATCGACGGCAATTCCTAAGCGCGAGCGCAGCTGGACTGGCGCTCTCGGCAGGTGGCTATGCGCTGCCATTCGCGGACGAGAAGCCGCGCCGGGTAGGGTTGATCGGATGCGGCTGGTACGGCAAAGCGGATCTGCTGCGCCTCATCCAGATCGCGCCTGTGGAAGTGGTCTCTCTTTGCGACGTAGACAAAAAGATGCTGGCCGAGGCGGCCGATATCGTGGCAAGCCGGCAAGTCTCGAAGAAGAAACCGCGAACTTATACGGACTACCGCGAGATGCTCAAGGAGAAAGATCTCGACATCGTCGAGATCGCGACGCCCGATCACTGGCATGCATTGACCATGATCGACGCGGTGAAGTCTGGAGCGGACCTATATTGCCAGAAGCCCATCAGCGTGGATATCGCGGAAGGCAAGGCAATGTTGGCGGCAGCGCGCAAGTACAACAAGGTGGTTCAGGTGGGCACCCAACGGCGGAGCACGCCGCACCTGATCGAGGCCCGGAACGACATCATCCAACCGGGCAGGCTCGGCAAGATTGGGCTGGTTGAGATTTGCTGCTACTACCACATGCGAGCCACTACCAATCCGCCCGACACGGCTCCTCCCGATTATCTCGATTACGACATGTGGACCGGACCAGCGCCTATGCGGCCCTACAACTCGCTGGTGCATCCGAGGACCTGGCGCGCATTCATGGAGTACGGCAACGGAATTATCGGCGACATGTGCATCCACATGCTGGACATGGTCCGCTGGATGATGGACTTGGGCTGGCCGCTGCGCGTCGCCTCTAATGGCGGAATTTTGGTAGACAAGGCCAGCAAAGCCAACATCTCCGATACCCAGACCGCGACCTTCGATTTCCCGGAAGTGAAGGTGGTCTGGACGCACCGGACGTGGGGCAGTTCCGTGGATCCCGATCCCAACTACGCGTGGGGCGCGACGTTCTATGGAGATAAAGGCACGCTGAAGGCGAGCGTCTACAGTTACGATTTCATTCCAGAGGGCAAGTCCGAAAAACGGATTCATAAAGATGTGAAGTATGAACTCGAGCAGTATCCAGAGGACCGGACCGAGAAGGATCTCGAACGGCATGTCGCCCCGGCGATACGGGGACACATGCGGGACATGCTGACGGCGATCGACAAGCGGAGCAAGCCCGTTGCCGATATCGAGCAAGGCTATATTTCGACGGCGAGTTGCATTCTCGCGAACCTCTCGATGCAGTTAGGGCGAGAGCTGACGTGGGACCCAGTGAAGCAACAAGTGACGGGCGACGCGGAAGCCAACCGGCTGCTGCATCGGCCCTACCGCAAGCCGTGGGTTCATCCGGAAGCGTGAAGCGAGCGGTCATTGCCCTCTGCCTGTTCGGGATCGGGTTCGGCTACGTGGAGGCTGCGGTAGTAGTCTACTTGCGGAGCATCTACGAACCCATTCGTCAGAAGATCAGTCCGAGGCCGGCCGATGAACTTTTCCCGCTGATCACGTCCCGCCAGTTGCAAGATGCCGGTCCCGAGAACATGCACCGGCTCGCTACGGAACTGGGCAGGGAAGCCGCGACGATTTTGATGTTGGCCGCGATCGGGCTTGCAGTGGCCGATAACCTCGCGCGATGGGCGGGCGCGTTTCTGATCGCATTCGGAGTGTGGGACATTTCGTTCTATGCGTTCCTTAAGCTGCTGATCGGCTGGCCTGAATCGCTGCTGACATGGGATCTTCTTTTTCTAATCCCGGTGCCCTGGGTTGGACCGGTGGCCGCGCCGGTCATCGTCTCGCTCTCGATGATCGTCTGCGGGCTCATCGTCTTGCGTCGACCGATTCACTTGGGGGCGCTGCACTGGATCGCAATCGTTCTGGGGGGTGCCATCGTAGTGCTGGCCTGCTGTCTGGATGCGCCAAACACGATGCGCGGGGGGATGCCCAACCCTTTCCACTGGGGCGTGTTTCTGATCGGAGAAGTGATTGGATTGGCGGGTTTTGGCGCTGCTGCAATTAAGGCCAAGCAGCTCAACTGAATTATCGCTGGAAGCAGTAAAATTTAAACCTGAGCACGGCTCGTTACACCCACTGGCAAGAAGGTGGGTTTCGGCGAGATTCTGGGAATTCGCAGCGTCGCCGAATTGTCTAAACCCAAAGACCGGCATTTCTCAGCCAGTGCCCCGACATCGGGAGATCAATGCGCTCCTCGCAAAAAACTGATTAGACGGGTCGCTCCCTCATCCGTTGGTGGGTTTAGCGCTGCTGCAATAGAGTATTCAGGATCTCGGGGATCTCGAATACGGCGCGGTTATTCAGAGCTCCGGCGTTAGCCTGATAGCGGGCAAACTCTACGGGATCGAGCAAGCGCTTTAAACCATCCACGATGTCTTTAAACGAGCTGAGCACGATTCCTACTTGGTTCCGCTCCACCCATTCGGTGTTAAAAC
>JANXQZ010000967.1 GCA_025353235.1 Bryobacterales bacterium | reverse complement strand
ACCACGGCCGGCGCTGCGTCTTGCTATCCAGCACGTTATGCGGGATGAAGCGGCGCAGCT
The DNA here is from genome assembly GCA_025353235.1 of Bryobacterales bacterium. Classification (GTDB taxonomy): domain Bacteria; phylum Acidobacteriota; class Terriglobia; order Bryobacterales; family Bryobacteraceae; genus JANXQZ01. The sequence continues at coordinate 5,808 of JANXQZ010000967.1, read as the reverse complement.
TGGCATCGTCGTGCACCTCGGTGGTCTCGTAGAAGTAATTCTCCGCCCAAGGGCCGCCGTAAGCGACCAGCAAAGTTGGTGTGTAGAAGATCCCAGACTTCGCAAACGTTTCAACCACATCCTTGTATAGCGGCACGATTGGAAGCGCGTGCTCATTGCCGCTGAATCCGTCCACGGCGTGCGTCAAATCGAGTTTCAAGTCCAGAGCGCCCTCCGTGGTTGGCATGATGCCGTTTTCTTTGCAGGCCATCACCATCCACTCGCGCTGCTGCCGATTGCCGACCACGTAGGATTTCACCGTGTTCGTCCGGTAATACTTCTTGTAGCGAGACACGACGTTGCGAGCGTCGTCGAGCGACTGGAAGTCCGTGGCGGCGAAAATCCCCGGTCCCGTGGAGAACGCCCGCGGACCCGGCAGTTCGCCCATATCGATCAAATCCTGGTAGGCGAACGTGTCGGGCCGCGACGTCTGCGGATCGCGCCCCGTGGTTACGCCATACGCGAGATTGGCCAGAAACGGCCAGCTTTCCAAATCCAAAACATTGCGGCGAATCTCGGTCCAATGCGCATGCACATCTATGATTCCTGGCATGATGGTGGCACCTTTCACATCGATCACCTTGGCATTCGGCGGTAGTTTGTAAGCGCCGCGCTTACCGACAGAGGTGATGCGGTTGTCCGTAATAATCACCTCGCCGTCGGTGATCGCCTCATCGCCGACCATCGTGATAATCTTCGCGCCCTCGAGCGCGATCACCCCTTTCACAACTTGCCGGGGAGCTTCGATGGTGACTGCGATCTCTTCATACTTCGGTGTCTTGTCAGCGGGAGCCGGTTTGTTCGCCGGTGTGCCATCGGCCGTCAGGTCGGCTGGCGGCTGATCGAACACCACGGTCGAGAGCGGCTGCCGGAAGAAGGACGAACCGAGCGACCACGTGATGGTTTTCCCGCCGTCGGTCCAATTGAAGCTATCGGCCCCTACGTCGGTGAGCTTCTTAACCGGGACCGATGGTGTGGCGATGTTGACGGTAGGAGCCTCTCCGCCCGCCTCGGGGACATCCAAAAGATAAAGCTGGCTATTCATCAAAGCCAGCGCCTGCCTCCCGTTCGGGCTGATCCGGATGTCCTCGGCTGCCGGTGGATCCTCGCCCGGTCCCCTGCTTTTTCCGACCACCTTCAGATGAGTCCGCCGATCCGTTCCATCGAACCGGAACGATTGCAGCCCCTGGCGCGAATAGACGTAAACCCGATCGCTGGCGGCTCCGAAGTGTGGCTGAGCGGTGCCGCGGGCGGGTACGATCAGGGTTGGCAGGCCGCCTTCTTTGGGTATCCATACCAGGTCCATCCCAGACTGCTCGCCGAATCCGCCCAGCGCCTCCACGCGCGCTTGCGTCGAAGTCCGCAGCGCCACGATCTTTGACCCGTCGGGAGACCAAACAGGGTTCTGGTAATAGCCCGGGGTCTGCGTCAGAAGCTGGGGCTGAAATTGACCGCTCGTCTTCCACTTCCAAATCTGCCCGCCGCTCGGCGACCAAGTCACGTACGCGAGATAATCGCCATCTGGCGACCACGCTGGCTCGTATTGGCGCGTGTCGCCGGTGGTAATTCTGACTGGTTTACCATTCGCCGTATCCATTATGTAAATGTGGGTCAGGGCGGAGAACGCCAGGCGCTTGCCGTCGGGCGACGCCGAGGGCTCCTGAATGAGCCGCGCTCGGATCGGCCCTTCGTCCACGCGCGAGGCGAACTTCAACTGCGGACCCATGTCGAGCGAAACGTGGGCCTGGAAGGGAACGATGCGGCTCTCGCCCGTGGCAACCTGGATCCGGTTAATTTTGCCTCCGAAGAACGCGACCACTTCCTTCCCATCCGGCATAAAAGCGTACCCGGGCAAGACGTCCATGGCGGCCCGTGATTCCTGATCGTCGCGCTGGACCGGATACTTTAGCCAGCGATCTTCGCCAGTGCTCAAATCGCGAATGCGCAGCCCCGTCTCGGTTTCATAGCGGGTTCCATACACCACCTTTTTGCCGTCGGGCGAGAGCACTGGACGAAAGGCGCTGCCGGGCGACTCGGTGATTACATCTTCATCACCCGTGTTCCGATCGCGGCGCACCACCTGCCAGGAAGGAAAGCTCGCGTTATAGCTGAAGCCGCCCGTGCGACGCGCGTAGTAGAAGTACTTGCCGTCCGGCGACGCCACCGCTCCCATGAAGTTCAACTGCTGCTGTCGGGTGGTGGTGGGAGTTGGCTTCGACTTCGTCACCTGTACGCCGGTTCCGCCATGGATGTTGTACATCCAGATTTCGTGCGTGCCAAGTCCCTCGGGGTTGCGCGCCACGATCACATATTCGCCATCGGGAGTCCAGGCAGGCGATACAAAATCACCCTGTTTGTCCTTGCTGAGTTGGCGAGGCTCGGATCCGTCTGCTCTTGCGATCCAGAGATTATCGGTCCCGTTGCGGTCGCTGGTGAAGGCGATCATCTTGCCATCGGGCGAGTAGGAGGGCTGAGCGTCGAAAGACAGGCCGGTGAGGATCGGCTTGGCTTGACCACCTTGGAGGGGGATGGAGTAGATGTCGCCGAGGAGGTCAAAGAGGATCGTCTTGCCATCCTTCGAGACGTCGAGGGAAAGCCATGTGCCTTCGTCGGTGTCGAATTCGAGCTTGTGATCCGTTTTCAGAGGCAGGCCTGGCTTTGGGCCAGACTTCTCCTGGGCGAGCAGGTACGCGATAGCCCCGAAGCAAATCAGGAAGTTTCTCATTTGATTTCGAGATTAGCAGATAGGCGCGCCTTCCACCCCGCTCCAGGTAGAATACAGAGATCATGCTGCTCAGATTGGGGTTTGCAATTGCGAGTGCCGTGGCGTTGCTGGAGGCTGCGGACTACACGGGTCCAAAACCGCCCAAACAAGACGTCCCCTATCTGCTCCACGGGGACCGCCTCATGGAAACCGAGTCGGCCGAAGCCCGCGAGGAAACCAAGAAAGGGGACGTCACTTATGTGGTGGCGGGAGCAAGCTCGTCGGCCAAGACGCCGCTTGCCGAACCTATCTTCGTGATTGACACGCAGCAACTCGCCGCCGATCGGATCGAGCTATATCGCATGGATGTCCGCAACGGCCGCCGCGAGGTGACTCTCTCGCAAAAGAAGCGCAGAGGCGGACCCAAGCCGATTCATCTGCTGGTAACCCGGCTGGGCGACCATCTCTACAAGATCGAAGCTGACGAGCATCTCGAAGAGGGTGAGTATTCGCTCTCGCCAAACGATTCGAATAAGGTATTTTGCTTCCAGGTGAATTAGTAGCCGTGTAAGGCGTAGGGCAAGATTGCCCAATGTCACTTAGTTTTCCTGCGATCGGGATTCGGCATTGATTGTGGGGCAGGCAATCTTGCCTGCAGCCGCCTTTTAGGCGGCTTTCCGGGCTGTCAAAGAGTATTTGTACCCTGAGAAAGCCGGCTGAAAGCCGGCTGTAGCCAAGATTCGCTGCCCCACAATCATGCAGAACCCTAATCGGTTGGAAACCTTTCCTACGAGTCCAGTTCGGAAGAAAGGGTTATCGAGCCGCCGCGTGCCGCTTCACTTGACCGGAAGTCGGCGAGACCATCAGCCCGGATTCATCGACCGCTTCGAAGTCCGATCCATGCAGCTTCGTCAAATTGTGCAAGTCGCTATCGTTGAAGCGGCTGTCGGAAGCGCCTGAAATATACCACGAAGATCCGTTATCCGCCAGAATCATCCCATACTCCTTAAGCGCCTTCAGGATCACCTGATTGGCTCGGGAATACGCTGAAATGTCGAAAGCGGCGCGCAAGCGGAACCGTTGTCCCATGGGCGGGAATTTTGTTTCCGTATAGTGCGACGCGAAGTGCTCGCCAGGCCACACGTAGGCGCGGCGCGTCTGTGGAACCGTAAAGCGAAGGGCGTGTTTGATTGCGCCGCTCGCCACCTCGTCATAGCGCACCAACCCTGGCAAAATCGGGAGCCCTGCCGCATCGGCGGAAGTCCAGCCGAGCGGACGAAGCTTATCCGACTTCAAATCCCAGATGGCTCCCGATCCGGCTTTCCAGGACCCGTCGCCAAGCGGATACGCGCCGAAAAGCTCGTACAGGATGCACTGGTCTTTCTCCAGTACCAACACATGGCGGTCGCCTGTGCCGTTCGGTCCGCCTTCCACGGGCGCATTCGCGGGAATCGGGTAAGGTCCCTGGTCGCTCTCATCGGCATACTGAAAAGCTACGTTGACCTTTGGCTGGGTCGCTGGAACGATGATGAAGGGAATGCCGTAAACGCTCACCGATCCGAAGTCGGGATGCAGCGGTTTGGCTCCGCCGATGATGGCGAGATAGGCCGCTGAGTTCTTGTCGGCCGGCAATTGACTCACCGGCGTGTTCCAAACATTATCGGCAGGAAAGACCGGGCAATTGGAGATTTGCTGGGCGGAAATCCGGCTGCTTGTGGCTGCAGCCGCTAACAGGGCGAGAGCCGAAACGATTTTATTCACGAACACTATTGTATGAAATTCGTAGGCATTCCACCCGATAGTTTCAGTTTCGACTGGCTTTGGCTTCGTTGTGTTCGTTCCAGTTTCGAGCGGCTAGTCTGGAGGGTTCTCATTTCCTTGAGAGCCCGATAATACGAACGCTCTACCCCCTGCCTATAACGGCCTAGCCCGTCCAACGGACCGGGATTGGGTTCGTTTTGCAAAATCCTAGCTTCCAGGCGAGGGATGAGTCGCAGGATCCAGGCGGCGTGGATGATCTGCTCGAAAACGTGGATCTCCAGTTGTCCGCACGGGCACAGTTCGGCGAGCAGCCCGGCGCGGAGTTCCTCGTGTTCCTGGCGGTCGCTCTCGGCGATGGCCGGGTCGCCGGAATTTTGTGCTCTAGTTGACATGGTTGTTCGTTGTCCCACCTCACAGCATAGCGAAGCGAGGCAACATTTTTCCACCGATTTTCGGGCAAGGGTACTGGAATAACAGAGTATTTGTGGAAGAATGTTGAGAATGGAGATCTATGCCCGCTAAGACTAGTCTAAGAAGCCAATCCTGGTTCACCGGAACGGAATACTACAACTTCGCCCGACGGGCATGGCTTCGATCAGAGGGGTTTAATCACGATGTCTTTGAGGGAAAGCCGGTAGTAGGGATTTGCAATTCTTGGAGCGAGCTGAACAATTGCAACGCTCACCTTCGGCAAGTCGCGGAAGCTGTCAAGCGCGGCGTGTGGGCAGCGGGCGGCTTTCCGCTGGAATTCCCCACCATCTCGCTAGGGGAAATGTTCATGCGGCCTACTTCGATGCTCTATCGCAACTTGATGGCGATGGACGTGGAAGAATCGATTCGGGCAAATCCGATTGATGGCGTGGTTCTGTTATGCGGCTGCGACAAGACTACGCCTGCGCAGCTTATGGGAGCTGCTAGTGCGGATATCCCGGCCATAGTAGTTACAGGCGGTCCAATGCTGAGCGGGCAATGGCGCGACCGCAAGCTCGGGGCGGGAACCGACGGCCGCAAATTGTTCGATCTCTACCGTACGGGCCGTTTAGGAGAAGAGGAATGGAACGAAATTGAGGGCTGCCTCGCTCGCAGCGCGGGCCATTGCACGGTGATGGGAACCGCTTCCACGATGGCCAGCCTGGCGGAGGCCATGGGCATGACGCTGCCTGGATGCGCCGCGATCCCCGCACCCGATTCCCGCCGACTCGCCATTGCGGAATTGAGCGGCAGGCGCATGGTGGACATGATCGGCGAAGATGTAAAGCCTTCGAGCATCATCACCCGGCAGTCGCTCGAGAACGCGATTACGG
>JANXQZ010000948.1 GCA_025353235.1 Bryobacterales bacterium | reverse complement strand
CGCGCGGGTCGAGTTGCAGTGTGGTCGGGCAAGCCCATCAGAATCTTATGAGAAAGAATCCGCTGATCATTGCGCTCGATGTGGAAGGTGCCGAGCAGGCGCGAGAGATCGTCGATCGGCTGGATGGCTCCGTGGATTTTTATAAGGTTGGCATGGAGCTTTACGCTGGCGAGGGCATGACGTTTGTGCGGGAGCTGCTGGATCGAGGGAAACGCGTTTTCCTGGATTTGAAACTTTATGACATCGGGGAAACGGTGCGGCGCGCCGTGGCCCGAATCGCTCAGAGCGACGTGACGTTTCTGACAGTGCATGGGAGTATCGCGGTGATGCGTGCGGCGGCGGAGGGTCGCGGCGGTTCGAGTCTGAAACTCCTCGGAGTGACCGTGCTGACGAGTTTCGATCAGCAGGATTTAACGGATTTGGGGTATCCGTGCAGTCCGGGTGAACTCGTGGCGCTGCGTGCGCGCAATGCAATGGCGGCAGGACTGGAGGGGGTGATCTGTTCGCCTCTGGAGGTTTCCGTGGTGCGGGAGGTTACGGGGGCTCTAGCTGTCTTGGTCACTCCTGGCGTGCGTAGCCGGTCGGCTGAAAGCGGGGATCAGAAGAGGGTGGCTACTCCGGCAGAGGCGATTGCAGCGGGTGCGGACTATTTGGTGGTGGGAAGGCAGGTAACTCGCGCGCAGGATCCGCAGGCGGAGGTGGCTCGGATATTGGGTGAGTTGGCGAGTTAGTTCAAGCTAGCGCACGCTAAAGTCCCAGACTTGCATGTTGACTTTGCCTTCGGTATATTCGACCACCGCGTACTCGCCTGCCGGCAACGGTTTTTCCGGCCAAATCTTGTAGAGTCCTTCGCCCACCTGCTTGCGGAACGTCTCCACCAGTTCGGGCTCTTCCACAACTTCTTTCACCACCGGCAGGATGGTCATTTTCTCGACGACGCGGTTGCCCTTGTGCTCGCTCATGCGGAGCATGCCGAAGCGCTCCTCGGAGGCTAGGCGAATGTAGAACTCTGGCCGCGATTCCTTCAGCACGTTGCCCGAGTGCAGCCCGTCTACTTCGAGCCACGACTTATCAGTGACTAGTGGAACGGGGCTTGCGAGCTTGAGCAAGTGCCGCCCCTTGTTGTTAACCACCTTGGGATCGGCGGCCTTCATGGGCGTGAGAGTCTCACCACTCACCAAGTACACGCCTGTGTCCTGCGGAATTTTTTGCACTTCGCGGCGGGCGTCTTGCTCGGCTTTATCTTCTTCGGCCAAAGCTTTTACTTCTTCCTTCTGAGCTTCTTCGCGCCGCTTGACCTCGCTTGCGGTTTTTTTAAGATCGATCAGATCGAGCGGGATCTCTTCCCAATCTCCGCGCTCCACGCTGTAATAGGTGACGCGATCGCCAGCAACTTTGTACTCGCGCACTAGTTGGTAGGTGCCATCCTTGAGAAACAGTTTGATATTTGCTGCTGTGAGCGGCAGGCAGGCTAGGAGAGGTATGGCGAGAAGAAGCTTGCGGCGCGTCAAGAACCCATTTTACTCCTGGTCTGGAAAAGCTGGCTGAAAGCCGGCTGCGGCCAGGATTGACCGCCCCACAGTCTTCACTTGTGCGGGAGGTCGCCTGCGGCTTTACCCTCTTGGATCTCATGAAACGCGTCCTGGACTTGACCTGGAAGAGAGTCGCCAACCCAGTTCTTCACGGAGTCGGGCAGCTTCACATTGGTGATCAGCTTTTCGCCATTCTTGGTAATCAGGTCGTCTAGCTTCTTGCCATCCTTGACGGCGGC
>JANXQZ010000857.1 GCA_025353235.1 Bryobacterales bacterium | reverse complement strand
CACATGCGGGCAATCGGATACTCCACCATGTAGCCGTAGCCTCCATGCAACTGGACGCACTCGTCGATAATCTGGCATTGCTTGTCAGTTAGCCAATATTTGGCCATGGCCGCAGTGGCGGTGTCGAGTTCGCCCTTCATGAGCCGCTCAATGCAATTGTCGAGGAACACCCGCCCGATGTGCGCCTCGGTTTTGCATTCAGCCAGCTTGAACCGGGTATTCTGAAACTCCAGAAGGGTCTTCCCAAACGCCTGCCGCTCCTTGACGTACTTCGTCGTAATCGCCACCGCTTGTTCCGTTACCGCCACCGCTCCCACGGCCACCGTCATGCGCTCATACGGCAACTGCTGCATCATTTGATAGAAGCCTTTGCCCTCCTCAGGCCCCAAGAGATTCGAAGCGGGGATGCGCATGTCATCGAAGAACAGCTCGCACGTATCCTGTCCGTGCATGCCCACCTTCTCTAGCGAGCGGCCCACGCGATAGCCGGGCAGATCCTTGGTTTCTACCATCACGAGCGAAATCCCCTTGGATCTGCGTTCGGCGGTATCGGTTTTCACAGCGAGGCAGAGGAGGCTGGCGTGCCACCCGTTGGTGATGAACGTTTTGGAACCGTTGATTACGTAGCACTCTCCCTGCCGGCGCGCCGTAGTCTTGATCGCTTGCAAATCGGACCCTGCCACGGGCTCGCTCATGGCAATGGCTCCAATGAGATCGGCGCTGGCCATGCGAGGGAGCCAGTGCTTTTTCTGCTCCTCGGTCGCGTATTCGAGAATGTAGTGCGCGACGATGCTGTGCACGCCCGCGCCGAAATGAACGCCGGACGCGGCCATTTCTTCAATCACCACCGCTTCGTGCGCGAAGGTTCCACCACCGCCGCCGTACTCCTCGGGGACATCGGTTAGCAGCAGGCCGGTGTCGCCCGCCTTGGTCCAGGCTTCCGGGTCCACGCGGTGCTGCTCGCGCCAGCGTGCTTCGTTGGGGACAAATTCTTCTTGCGCGAAGCGGCGGACCGTCTTGCGGAACATCGCCAGTTCTTCGTTCATCCAGGGGGATTGATAGCTCATGCTGTTTACGAGAATTTTATCCTGATTTGGATGTCGTGATATAACTGCCCTACGTCATCATGAATAAACGAGCCTTGGGCGTTCTCTCTTTCGCGGTTTTGCTGATTCTCGGCTACGGCAGAGCCCGGTCCCAACCGCAGGCCGGCGATCAAGCCCAAAGATTCCGGGCCATGTCGCTCGACGCTGAAAAGAAGGGACTTGCGGAAGCGTTCAAAGGCATCACGACCAATGGCACGCTGCAGACGGGGCTGTTCCCCTTGCGATCTACGGGCGTTTCGACTGAGCCTGTACGCAAGGCGGCGGTTGCATTCCTGTCCGTGCTGGACTCGGATCAGCGGAAGAAGACGATGTTCCCGGTGGATGACCTGGAATGGCGCAAGTGGATGAATCAGGATTTCTACGTGCGTCAGGGCGTGAGTTTCAACGAGATGTCGGCAGGTCAGAAAGAGGCCGCATTCGGGTTGATGCGTGCGTCTTTGAGCGCGAAGGGCATGAAACTTTCGCGCGACATCATGAAGCTGAACTACACGCTTGGCGAGCTCAATAACGGGAACTTTGGCCGCTACGGCGAGTGGCTCTACTGGATCACACTGATGGGGGAGCCGTCGAAAGACAAGCCGTGGGGCTGGCAATTGGACGGTCATCATCTCATCGTTAACTACTTCGTGCTGGGGGATCAGGTGGTGATGACGCCCAACTTCGTCGGCTCGGAGCCGGTGATCGCGCATGCGGGAAAGTTTCAGGGCACCAGCGTTCTGCAAGATGAGCAGGCTCTTGGGCTCGCCATGATCAGGGCGCTTGACGAGGGCCAGAAAGCCAAAGCGGTGTTGAACGTGTCTAAGACCGGGAATAATAATGTGTCCGAGGCGTTTAAGGACAATGTGATCCTGGATTACGCTGGCGTTCGGGCATCCAGCTTCACCGCCACGCAGAAGAAGCAACTATTGACTCTGGTAAGCGAGTATGTCGGGAACATGGACGATGGACACGCCAAGGTCAAGATGGAAGAGGTTCGGCAGCATCTCGACAACACGTATTTCGCTTGGATAGGCGGAACGGACGACACCAGCGTGTTCTACTACCGGATCCACAGTCCGGTGGTATTGATCGAATTCGACCATCAGGTTCCGGTTGGCCTTCGCCATTTAGCCGCAGATCCGGGCGCTCCAAACCATGAGCATATTCACGCTGTCGTCCGGACGCCCAACGGCAACGATTATGGGAAGGATCTGCTCCGCCAGCATTATCAGCAATACCCTCATGGATCTAACTGACTAGGTTGGGAATCTTGATGATTTTCTTCTGAATTGCATACTGGACAAGTTGCGCCTTGTTGTGGATGTCCAGCTTGCGCATCAGGTTGAACTTGTGCGCTTCAACGGTCTTTACGCTGAGATTCAGGTCGCACGCGATCTCTTTTACGGAGCTCCCCTCGGCCAGAATCTTGAGCACCTCGCGTTCACGCGTAGTCAATGTCGCAAAGCGGGGCATACGGTTCGCAGATTTGATACGAGACCGAAAATCGTCGACAAGCTGGGACAACATGCGTGGGCTTAGATAGCTGCCTCCTCGGCAGATGTCGCGAATGGCAGCGGTTAACTGGGCGGCCGGGCTGTCCTTGAGCACGTAGCCGCTCGCGCCGACTTCCATGCCTTCTACAAGATAGTCTTCGTCATCGTACATGGTAAGAAACAGGACGCGAGTCTCCGGACGGTGCTTTTTGATCTGCCGGGTAGCTTCAAAGCTGCTTAGCCCGACCATGCCGATGTCCATCAGAACCACATCAGGGCGGCACTCTCCGGCTTTTTCGACCGCATCTCCGCCATTGGACGCTTCTCCTACAACCTCCATGTCCGCTTCTGCGGAGATGAGAGTCCTGATGCCTTGACGAAAAAGGGTGTGATCGTCCGCCAACATGATGCGAATTTTAGCCATATTGTTTACTCGACTGCCGCGAACTCCTTCCTGCTGTGTATTCCTGATTGAATTAGCCGCTCGATTCCCGCTCGACTTCCGATAGTGGATATCGGAAGCAGGATCGAAATTTTCGTTCCACGCTTTCTTGCCGAGGCACTCTCGGCGGGATGGCTCAGCACTTCAAAGTGCCCTCCCAGGAGAGCAACCCGTTCACGCATTCCGGAGAGTCCAAAGGAATCCCTCCGGGCGAAAGCCTCTTCCACTTGGAAACCGACGCCATTGTCTTCAACGTTCAATCTAACTGTTCCATCGGCCGAAGCAGCGGAAATGTTTACGGCGGTGGCGTGCGAATGCTTGGCAATATTGTTAAAACATTCCTGCACGAGTCTGTATACAATAATCTCGGTGCCTTGGGGCAGACGGCCCAGCTTGGTTAGTTGCAGCTTTACCCGGATCGGATGCAGTCTGCGAAAGCGGGTAACCAGCTGTCGGAGCGCCGCTCCTAGACCTAGCTGCTCCAGAACCGCCGGACTCAGCGCGGCAATCAGCCTGCGCATTTCGATAATGGTTCTTTCGGTGAGGTCCCGCACCTCGCGCAAGCGCCCGATCCACTCAACCTTCTCAGGCGGAAGTGAGTTTTCTAGCATCTCCATCTGGAGTCGCATGCAAAGCAAAGACTGTCCGGCTTCATCGTGCAACTCACGGCTGATTCGCCGCCGTTCCATCTCCTCGACATGCAGCATGTGCTCGGCAAGCTGCCGAACCTGTTCCTCTCGAGCTGCAAGACTTTCCATGAGGCGGGCCTTCTCGGCCGCCATTAGGCATCTTTCGGCAGCAGCAGAAAGCATCTCCTGCTCGCGGGGAAGCCATTCGTAAGGCTTGGAGAAGCCGAACTGCATGACGCCCTTGGTGCGTCCGACGGCAGCGAGCGGGACTGACCAGCAGGACTTGAACTTCGATTTCCAGCTTTCATCCAAGAGCAGATCAGCCTTCCCGCTCGCAGGTTCGATTTGTTGAGCTCGCGAAAGCCGCTGCAAGGCGCGACCCCGGATTTGCACAGGCGGGTTTTCTACGCTGTGCGGAATCTCTCCGGCAGTGCTGGCAGATCGCAGAATCCAAGCAGTTCCAGCGTCGTTCAGTAGATAAAGGCGCCCTGCATCGGCATGGCAGACCTGCACCAGCGTTTGCAAAAATCCAGCGAGCAGCTCGTCCAGGTTTCGGGACTCCATTTCCACTCGGAACAGCTCGTAAAACGCTTGCGTCTCGGCCTCGCGAACCTGGTAATACGCATTATTCAGCGTCAGGATCACGCAAAAGTGCAACTGCTCCCGGACCCACTGGAAATTCGCGTATTCAGAAGGTTGCAACTTCCTCAGGATGGGCGTGAGCAGCCGATCGTATTCTTGCAACGCTTCCACGATGCTGCTGGGCGAAAGATTCAATTTGGCCAGCCGACGCCCGTTATATTCAACGTGTTCGATAAATTTGGCTGGAGGAAGGCCGGTAGCCAGTACGCGGGCAGCCGCCCCGGCCGTTAACGCTACGAGTGCCGTGCGAACTTTGGGACCAACTCGGAGCTTCGCGAGCTTCTTGACAAAGCGCCGCTCTAAAGAATCCGCATGCGGCAGCAGAATAATGGCAAGTCGATTCAGGTGGACGAGCAGCTGATCGCTTAACACGTCCGCCGCATCCGCCAACTCGGGAGATATTTCCGACATTTGCACTTCACCTAACTGATCGGCATTTGAAGCCAATGCTTTAGCCTGAGAGAAGGTTGGTATTGCAGGCACTCTACTCTTAGATGAACTGGAATAAGCGCACCGAAGAGGACACGAAGTCGCGGCAGACGGTCGCGGCACCGGCGGCGAGTTCACCTTCGCGCCCTACTTCGACGGTCACGGCACCTCTCCCTGCATCAGTCTCGACATTGGCTGCCTCCGCCCCTCCTCTCCGTCCAGAACCGACACGGCCGGCTGCCATCCTGGGCCGCAACGTCATCGTGAGAGGTCAAATATCGAGTAAGGAAGATCTAACCATTGATGGAGACGTGGAAGGCTCGATAGACCTGGCCGATCATCGGCTGACAATCGGCCCAAACGGAAAAGTCACGGTCGACTCAGTGAAGGCTCGCGAGGTGGTAGTGATGGGATCACTCAAAGGTCGCGTGGACGCCCTCGACAAGGTGTTTATCAAAAAGGATGCCCAGCTAGTCGGCGATGTTCAGACAGCGGGAATCGTTATCGAAGATGGGGCCTACTTCAAAGGCGGCATCGACATTCGTAAGCCCCCGACGAAAGCCGCTACTTAGCAAACGTGTTGCAGCTTGAGATGTTGCCGCTCGAGAGTCCTTGCTTGAACCATTGCATGCGCTGCGCAGACGATCCATGCGTGAAGGATTCCGGGTTCACATGCCCGGTGGCCATCTTCTGAAGACGGTCGTCTCCGACTGCAGCCGCGGCCTGCAGACCCGCTGCGATATCAGCCTGATCGATGATCTTGCGCTGCTCGGTGGAATTTCCCCACACACCCGCAAAACAGTCAGCCTGCAATTCCAGCCGAACTGACAGGGGTTTCTCCTCGCTTGGATTTTGCTCCTGTAAGCGTCGCACCTTATTCTCGATTCCAAGCAGCTTTTGGACATGGTGGCCGACTTCGTGGGCTAGCACGTAGGCTTGGGCGAATTCGCCAGGCGCGCCGAACCGGCTCTTGAGCTCGTTATAGAACGAAAGGTCGATGTAGACCTTCTCGTCGCCAGGGCAATAAAATGGTCCGGTTGCGGATTCAGCTTGTCCGCAGGCAGACTGGATCGCGTTGCGAAACAGAACCAACTTTGCGTGTCTATACGGAATGTTTGCCTGTTGGGGAAGCAGTTTTTCCCAGGTATGCTGAACGTCGTCCAGCACGAAGGAGACGAGCTGGACCTCGCGCG